>JAGMDR010000180.1 GCA_023128595.1 Planctomycetota bacterium
GAGCTTGTCCAGCGTTATATGAACTGGAACGAAAGATCCAAAGGCGCCGTCATCCTAAAGAGAATCTGCGGCGTCCTCGTGGTGCTTGGAGGAATTTACCTTGTCTATATAGCGCCTTGACGGAGGACCGGTTGTCTGGTGCGTATAGGCAATCGGTTTCGTTTAGATTTTGTGAAAAAGGGGGTAGTTATGACAAAGTCAAAACTCAACCTGATTATCGACGGCCTGATGCTCTTGTGCATGGCCACAATCGCAGGTATCGCCCTGTTAATCAAATTTGTCCTCCATAACCGCCACCAGATGGCCCCTCGTGCGAAAGAACAACATGCCCCGCGAAATTGCAGGTGTAGCCATGCAGGTTTCATTCATCGCGTTGACGCTGAGCAACCTGAATTCGGGCCCTGCTTGTACGACATATATATGGCCCTTCTCGGAAGTACAGTAGATTTTTCCATCCCCTGCAACCGGGGAAGCTGAGAAGGCAGCAGACGAGGAGCTCACATTTTCACGGTAAAGTAGTTTGCCCGTTTTGGCTTCAAAGCAGGTTAATCTGCCCCTATCTGAACAGCAGTACAGATAATCACCGTACACGATGGGTGTTGGTATGTAGTTGCCGCCTTGGCCATAACTCCATTCGACATATTCATTGCTATACTCATCTTTAGCCAGTGAGATATCGCCGACTGCTGATACCCGTATTGCATAAACAGGTGACATGCCTCCATGCGCATTGGTGATGTAGATTAAGTCGTGAGCTACAATAGGCGTTGGAACCGGGATATCACCACCGCCGGTCAGTTTCCAGATTTCTTTTCCTGTTTCAATGTCGTACCCGCCGATATGCTTATATCCGTTAACAATGATTTGCGAATGCTGATTACCCGTGTAAACAGTTGGCGTCCCCCAGGTTGGAACATCATTTCGAGGTGTTTTCCATAACTGAGCACCATCGGTCAGATTAAAGGCGGCAACAAAAGAATTCTTCTGAACATCACACTGAATAATGACCATCTGTTTATGGATGATGGGCGAGCTTGCCCCTGCCCATTGCGCAGAGACACTGCGATA
The DNA here is from genome assembly GCA_023128595.1 of Planctomycetota bacterium. Classification (GTDB taxonomy): domain Bacteria; phylum Planctomycetota; class Phycisphaerae; order Sedimentisphaerales; family Anaerobacaceae; genus DAOVRL01. Next base: position 1,069 of record JAGMDR010000180.1, read on the forward strand.
ATAACCCCAATCAAGTATGCCAAAGTCCTTTTCCCATACCAGATTTCCTTCGCTATCGTAACAGTACATACCTTCGGACCCAAAGAAGGCAACCACATAATTACCATCCGTACAAGCAATAAAACTTGCGTGACTGGATTTGGGATGCCTTTTGACCTTTGGCTTTCCTATGTGGGATTCCCGATGCCATAGAACCTCCCCGGTTCTTCTATCTACGCAGTAAAGACGCCAACTGAAAATATTCTCCTCTTTTGCCGATTTAACATCACCATATAAGCCCACCTTCAAATGCGATTGCCCTTTGTCCTTGACCGCAGTCGTAATAAAGATGCGGTCGCCCCATATTACAGGGCCCGAATGACCAAGGCCGGGGATAGAGCTCTTCCAGCGGATGTTTTCCGAGCGCTGCACGTCCCACTTGACCGCAGTGCCGTAGCCTTCCATCACACCCGTCGCTGAGGGACCGCGAAACGAAGGCCAGTTCTGCCCAGTGTTTGCCTGCGAGATATGACAAAAAGCTGCGACAAATAGAGTGAGCACACGAATCATAAACATATAGGAATCTCCCATATACCGTTGATTTTGCCGGGTTCCGACATTTTCGTTTCCCTGTATGATACCATATTTGCGTAAGAAAAGCCTATGAACGCAAAATCCGGTTGGATTTTATATAACTCTTTTATATATAATCAGTTAGAAAAACCTATACTTGGCCATATAGAGGCCATATATCGATGTTGCCATTGAGAATTGATGCAAAAATAGCACATTAATGCTTAACTGAGCATAAATCAATCGATTGATAACCTGACTTTTGACCAAGTATATGTTTTCATAACTCATTTAATTTCAAGATGATACATATTATCCAACCGTATTTTGCGTTCATAGCGAAAGCGGCTCCCTCTTCGCGCTGCACGGCTCATTTAAACTCCATATCCTCAAAAATCGCTCCGAACTTCGGCACTCCGCCATACCGCCCCGCCAGATAGTTTCGCTGGAAAGCCTCCGTATTACGAGGTCTGTCTTTCGTGTCGAAATGATAAAGCGAAAACAGCTCCGAAGCCCCTTCCCGGTTCTTCTCCAGCAGCCATATCTGATCGCGCCGAAAGAGTTCAGGATCCATCAGTGTGCTGTCATGCGTCGCGAAAATCAGTTGCGCCCCGTTCTTATTCGCATCAGGGCTCTGAAATAGCTCTATCAACTTCCGCGTCAGCAAAGGATGCATACTGCACTCCAACCCATCCACCACCACAACTGCTCCCTCATGCAGCGCATCCAGGAAGGGCCCGCACAAAGCGAAGAACCGCTTCGTGCCATTCGATTCATCTAACGACAAACTGAATCTCTCTTCAACTTCCAATTCAGGCTGACGGTGTACCGTTTCAATCCTAAGCCCTTTGAAACCCTCTTTGCCCAATCTCTTTGTGCCCAGGAATTCCCGGACGAGCTCCACCGACAATATTTGCTTGATTTCCTCTGGCACCCTCTCAAGTGGGACCGTCAGGTCACTAACAACAATGTCATCGATCCCGAAATCGGCAGCTTTAATCATTGCGACTACCATGTCGCGGAACAACCGATCACTTTGGACACGCTCAGCGGTTCTCTCAATCAGAAACTCTGTCGGATTTGACAAGTCAAAAAACCACATCCTGTTTCGAAAGCAGAGGAATATCTTATTCAAAGCTTCGATGTTCAGTTCGGCACCTCGCGAGAGAACCAAGCCGTTGTCACGCGTCTTCTCCTTCAAAATTCTCCCTTCCTTCTTAAGCGGACCCCTGAAAACCCAAGTGGTTTGCTTCGTCTTATCATCAAACTCTCTTTCAAACCACCGCTGCGGCCTTCCTTTGGGATAAGCAACAAGAAATTCGCTGTGCACACGCTCCTGTGTTGCAGAAAAACCATACTTGAACCGCGTTCCATCAACAATGATCGTCAATTCGAAAGACGAGGGCATCCCTCGCGCTGCAAGATCCAGCCGAAAGGGCACAAGCCCTCGTATCTTGTCCCCAAGATTCATCTTCGTGGCCGAATTCCGCACGAACGACTCTGTAAAGTGGATCGCACGAAGCAAATTGCTTTTGCCGGAAGCATTCGCCCCATAAACAGCAGTAGTCTTAACAAGGTTGAACTTGTCGCCTGCGATCAGGTTGTCCGGGTGTGCTTCGTCTCTCTTGCTCGCAACAAGGCTCAAAACTTGTTCCTCATTGAAACACCGAAAGTTCTTAACCCGAAATTCAACAAGCATAGCAGCACCTCACTAAAATACGTGCTATAATGGCTCAATCACGCCTGTTCGGACGCACATCCCTGATAATGATTCACCAACACCATGGCAATCCCGTTCCTGTATCGGCATGATCTCGGGTCTACCTTGACTTTTTCCTGCGTTTAGTGCAGTTTTCCTGCACAAACAGCCTGAACATGCATTATAACGACTTGTTTCGTGCCCGTCTACCGTTCAACCCGGTATTTTGTAAAAAAATCTTATCTCCCCCAACATTCCCCGTTGGTGCTCTCACTCATTCAGCACAGTAAAGATGTCCCAAGCCCGACGGGATAGCAAAAACATGTCTGTCAACTCGATTCTCTGCTGTCTCGGCAGAATTTGCCCATTAGGTTCATTGCGCGCATCATCGCTTCAGCCGAGCCGTCCATTTTTGCGTAGGCATCGACTAATTCGAGCAGCTCCCGGGCGGGCTCTGTCTCGCCGAAGTGATGCGCTGTGTTGACGATACCGGCGTCCAGGCCGTATTCCATCGCCTTGGCGACGTACGCCCTGCAGACGCCGACCTTCCGCGCCGGCAAATCGCGGGCGCAGTTACTTATGCCAAGGGAGCAGTGCACACCCTCCATCGCCGGATCGCTCTTAATCTTCCTGATGGTCTCGAAGGCCCGGTACGTATAGCCCGGCACGCCAGGCTCCATCGAGATATCTATCGCCAGCGGAAAGACCGTCGAGTCGAAGTAAATTTCCTCCGGCCTAAAGTCATATTCGCCGACCGCACGGTCGAAGATTTGCCTCGCCAGCGAACACAATTCATCGATCGAGTGCGAGCCGCCCGGCCCGGTCGCCGCCTCTTCGCTCACCAAAAGACCGACGAACGCATAGTCGAAATCCCGCTTCAGCCCCAACATCTCGTCGGTCGTATAGACCTTGACCGAGTTTATCAACGGCTGGGCGACAGATTCTTCGGTATCATACCATTGCCTCAGTCCCGCAATCAGGACATCGTTGTTACTGCTGTCGATGCAGATCGGCACGCCGCCGCCCCACTTGCAAACGAGCCTGACGTATTCGACCATCATATCGACGGCCATCCGCGGCTCGGCCTCGCCAAAAGCGTCGAGATTGACCGCTATGTAGTCGGTGCCGTCGCCCACCTGCGACTCAATCAGCGACTTGATATAGTCCAAAGGCCCGCTCGGCGCCGAATAGGCCTCGGGTCCGAGCTCGGCCAACTGTTTCATCACCGCGCCGGTCTTCGGAATCGAAGCGTGGATCGATTCGCCAATGGTAATCAATGAGTTTTCCACAGCGTGGTCCTTCCATTGGGCCTTGTTTTCTTTACCGCTGCCGATTGTACAGTTGCAGAACTTACCAGGCAAGAGACAACAACCGCACTTGCAGCTTTTGGCCGCCAAAATACCCGAATATGCTTATAGCTGTCCGGCATCTGCGAACAAACCGTTTTTGCTTCAGTGCCGCCCAGAGGCCGGTTATACCCATCTGCGCGCAATACCGACCATCGGCAGGGGCGAAAGAACGCCGAGTATTCACGTCGGCGTTGTGGATAACCTGTTGATAACTCAAATCTCCCTCGCATACACCCCCTGTCGGGCAGCACCGAACATAGCTGATAAAATAGGTAATATTCCTTTTTTGCCATGTCAAGGACCTATTCCAAGGCGCCTTTTTCTCATAAACCAATACAAACACACGTGTTACATTTAGGGACAAACTCGCTCCTTTAAGTCGCCTGTATTCGGCCCGCTGCGGGCCCCAAATAGTCCTACATTTCGCCCGATTTCAAAGTGCAAGGCAAGAAACCGTATTGCTGGTGGATAATCCGTAGAAAAGCTGGCCTTGAGGCACGCAAATTGCTCAGGCCCCATAGGCAAATTCCTCAAATCCGGCAAGGAAAACCCCAATGTTGCCCCTGAGTGCACCAGAGCGCCCCCGACAAGCCTTCCCAGCCAAACTCGCCAGAGCCATTCACCAAATGCTGTGAATTTAAGTTTCGCCGACAGCGCGCCCCGTTTCGCAAAAATCTTGCAACTTTTTGCTGGTTTTTGACGCCGACGGTCGGTAATGATGGAGCAGTGACCACAACAAAGGAGCCGTCAATGATAGGCCTGAACAAATACTCCCTGCCGCTGCTGCTGGCCGCTCTACTCATCGGCCAAGGCTGCAAAGCCCTGTTGCCCGGGTCGAGGGCTATGGCCGGTGCCTCGGCCTGGGGCGAGCCGACCTGGGGCGAGGCGGTCGAAGGACTACAGTGCCGACTTCGGGCGGACCGGCGAACCTGGCGACTGACAGAGACTCCCAGCTTCAGCTTCGATATACGCAACCGGGGCAAGCGGACTTTTGCGTTCTGGCCGGCCCATAAACTCGAATTCTGCCAAATCGAGTTCGACGGCAAGTGGCACCGCTGGCCCAGCCCGGTGACGATCGACAGCCAGGTCTGGCCGCTGGCCCCCGGCGCTCAATACAATGGGGTGACGATAGAGCTTGATAAACGATTCAAGATCGATATCAAGCCCGGCAAACATATCGTCCGCGTCGCTTTCTCCCCGGAGGGCGTTCGAGTTGTAAGCAACCCGGTTGGGATAGAAATCCTCCGACCCGACTGACGATTGGCGGACGCACGTGCGAGACCGCATTTGCCTGTACGGGGACCGCCGCAAAGAGCGTCATCACCTCCCCAGCCGCCCGGCCAGAAAGTCGAAGAGGTCGTAAAGCAGCGCCTCGGCATAGGGACCGTCCAGCAGGGCGAACCAGGCATAAATCATCTGCCCGCCGCCTTTCAATTCAGCGTATGCGGCAGCGTCACCAAGGTATTTCTCGTCACCATCGCGCAACTGCAGCAGCGAAAGATACCTCGTCTGATCACCGGCGAAAATCGGCCTCCAGCGCAGGTCCCCGGAAGCGGGAAAAGGAAACTCGCCCGGCACGTGCGGCAGGCGGCGCTTCGGCTGGACGAAAAGCAGCTTTGCGTCCGGCTCGGGCCTTTCCCATCCGGCCCGCAAAGTTACGCCGAACCGCCCGCTCTGATTGACAGCCTTTCCGTCCCGGTCGTAGTAGAAGGGCCAGGGCAAAGCGGGCAAAACGGCAAGGCAGCCGCCCGCCTCCAGGTAACCGGCCAACGCATCATCAACGTCGCCGCTCTTCTTGACGGTGCGACGATAACGCTCGCCCGCACAGTACAGCAGGACGCGGTGCTTGTCCGGCCTCAGACCACCGCCGGCAACCTCCTCCCACGAGAGAATCTCCACATCGACACCCACATCCAGCAGCCACCAAAAAGCCATCGAGTCCGCATCCGACAATACGCCTATTCGCAAGCCCTCGAATTTCCCACGAAGCCGGGCTTTTTCGCCGGCAGACAAGCTGGAAGAAGGCGCCTGACGATGGACAACACGCGGTTTGGCCTTGAAGCGCTTCGCGTATTCAGCGGTCAGGCCAAGATAACGGTCTTTGTCCTCAAACGACGGTTCGATTTCGCTTCCCTCATGCCACTCGTTAAAGCTGGTTATCAGTATCCAGTGCGGGTCTGCCTCGATAGCCGTCTCCCACTGCGCACGATACAGCTCCCCGCCAAAGCGCCCAACCGCCAAACCGGGCTTGCGAATCTTCGTATCGTCGTACCCCGGAATCACCGTCAGGGTGCTTACCTTGCCCGCCTCATCGGCCAACTGCACCCACGACCGGTACGTCCCGGGCGCCCACTTGCGAACGTCCGCGGGCGCCATACCCCTGAGCGACCCGGCCGTATTGTACGTATGGATGCCGTCAAAAACACGGGCCGAACCATAACTGAACTGATCACCAATCGCCGTGACACCCGGCTTGTATTCCTTGTCGATGATCCTTATCGCCTTTAACCACGCAGTCAGCCCAATCTGCCCCAAAGCACGCCCATACACAAATACCACCGGCTTTCCATTCGCTTTGAGGTGGCCCGGATGCCCGCCGTATTTCTCCAGGACTTTGACGATGTCGTCCGCCGCAGTCCTGGGCGTCCGTGGGTTCGGTACCGCCTCATAGTAGATGCACGCCCGCATTCCATGACGCCGGCAGCCCTCAAGAATCGCGTCCATCGCCCGGTCGCAATAGCTGCCGTGCCCCCACCAACTGACAATGAATGTGTCTATCCCCGCGCGCTTCGCCCATCGGCAGTGCTGATCTATGACCTTTGGGTCGTGCGAGTCATAGGCGCCGAGTTTCGGATAGTTGGTGCTCGCGGCGATGTCTTTTTTGTCCGGCTCAATCCGGCCCCAGTGCACCGTCCTGCCGGCACCACCCGGCCCATCCTTCGTGCCATACCACGGATAATAAAACGTCATAACCCTCCGCGAGACCTGCTCGGATTGCTCCGAAGCCTTGGCGCTTTGCCGCGCAGTCGCCGGCGCAATTATTGCACTTACAATGACTAAAACCAACACTATCGGTAACCGCTTGTCCCCTGCAACTGCCGTCATCATAAACCTCCAAATAAAATCCATACGCGGGCGACGGGCACCCACGGCCCTGCCAGCTAATACTCAATCGCCACCAAAGTTCGCGGCGTTATTTTAGTAAACCTCAACTTTCTTCCATCAGTTAAAAGCCGGACATTCCCATCCACAGGCAAGACCAGCGTCTTTCGCGCGTTGACACTCCGCGAGAACTCCAGCACCGCATCAATCGGCTCATCATTGAAATTCTCGACAACGAGGTGATCCTCGCCTATCAGGTACAAAGCCACCTTATTGGGAGCGTCAAATTTGATTCCAAGCGGCGCCAGCAATTTCTCCCTGATGGGCCGAAGCTGCTCACGGGTCAACTTCAGCAGATTCTTTGGATTCCCGCTGACCTTCAAGATTGTTACATTCTCGTCATCGAGATCGATGCCATCGAGCCGTTTGGCCAGCCCGTCCGTTATCAGCACGGGCCTGCCGGCAGCGAGCATCTTTTTGAGTTTGTCCGAGAACCTGGTATCTTTAAGGGCGTGTACCGAGAGAAAGGCGGCTTTGGCGTCTGCGTCTATCTCCGCAGCCGGGACAAGAGGCAGCCCTAACATTCCTACGAAATCGAATACGTATTGCTCATTATGCGCATCGCTGTTCGGCGGCTTCGCAGCCGCAATACCTCTTATCGGTTTATTCCGCACCATAGCGGCGAGCTTGAACAAACCGGGAATCTCCCTTCGCAATTTCTGGACATTTGCAGGCCCGGTCTCCCTCTGGAGCGAGCCGTAACAAAACAGCAGCATCTCCTTCGCGTCCGCCAAAACAGTCTGCCGCGCCTGCTCGACATACGTATCCTCCGTGGTGCCATAAGGGTCGAACCAGCCGCCGCCGGTCTTCGCCCCGCCTATCCCGCCAAGCCAGCGCATAATGTAGTAAGCCTCGTACTGGACCTTTCCGCCCCATCGCTTGTCGTCATAATCGCGCGTCTCGGTGCCAACCCAGGTCTTGTCGTAGTCGGCCGACTGACGCAGAACCTCATACCCGCGATTGTGAAAATTGTCATACCACTGAGGATACTTGATTATGACCTTAACGTTCGGATTCACCACCCTCGCAGGTCCAAGGATCCGCTCCCGACTCACCCTCACCATCAAGTCGCACCGATAATCGGCCCACGACTGCTCACCCCGCGCCGCCTTGCACTCGCCGCACTGGCAATCGGTGAAAAGAAAATCGTCAATCATAATCTCGTCAAAGATAGACGCCGTGTATTCGAAAATCTTCTGCAGCTCGTCCTGTGTCGCCTTGTTCGTATAACAAGATATCAACTTCCAGCCCGTCGATATCTTGCCAACCTGCGTCGTTGTCACGCAGCCGGAGACCTCGAAGCCCTCAGCCTCGAATCCGGACTTGGCGTTTTCGAGCGTCTTTCTCTGGGCCGTGTAGCGGCTGCGAAAAGTCTCCATAAAAACGTGAGTCACGCCGGTCGTCTTACACCACTCAATGGCCCTGTCAATGCCTTCCTCGCCGGACAAATAGTCGCGCACGTTCTGCGCGGTAAAGAGCGTCGATATCTTCAAAAGCCCCCTGTTTTTATTTGCCAAGTCCCACAGTGATTGGGATTGGCCCCTCAAAACGACCGGCAAAACCAGCACCAGCACCGCAACTGCACACCTTAGATACCTTGACTTAATCATCCCTTGCACCTTTCTCAGCGGACCCCAGGAGTTCCTTTTCCGAGTTCAAAGTTTCAACAACGGCTTCTCGAGCCTCACCTTGCTCACGGCCAGCTCCAGATCGCCGCCCACAATAGCAAGGCGGAAATCAGTGCCGTTACATCGATTCATAAAGCGGCACTCCGGCAGGACAAATCTGGCCGTTTTCCATTTCCCGCTTCTTTTAATTGCAACATTGCCAACCGGCCGAAAGGCTCCCTCGAACTGACCCTCTTTAGGATTGGCGCTGTCGTACTCCAACTGGAAGGACGAGCAGCCGGCATCACGATACGTAACGTGAACCAGCACCGGCTTATTGTAGAGATCATAAGCGAACG
>JAGMDR010000181.1 GCA_023128595.1 Planctomycetota bacterium
GCCGAGACGATTGCATCGACGTCCCCAAACTTCATCACCTTCCACACGCCGTCGCCGCTGCTTGCGCGCACAGCGAGCCCACGGGCCTTCCAGGCGTCCCAACTGACGCCGTTGCCGTCCTGATAAGGCGACGGTAATCGAAGATGCGTTTTCGAATGCCACATATCCGCGAAGAGCCGAGTCAGCACAATGTAGCTGCGCCCGTACTCGCGCGAGCCAGCCACATCGGTGCCCTCGTGCCATTCGTTCCAGGTCTCAACGTGCACCATCCACGGCCTGTCCGCCGAACTGAGCCCGAGCACCTTCGTCCACCTCTCAATATAGGTCTTGCCGTCCAGCCGCTCGACTATCAGCGGCGCCCTGCCGGGCACGGCACTGTGATCGTAACCCGGACCTAAGGCGACAACCTGCCTGTAAATCAAAGGCCCGTTGACCGCACCACCCCAGGAATAGATCGCATCGGCTTGTCCCTTCCAATCCTGTGCCTTTACGATGAACGGCTCAACCGCGAAGTCCTTGCGGAATCTCTCCTTCACGCAGGCAAACTGCCGCAGATCCTGTTTCTTGGCAAAGGCAGCGGCGTACATAAAGACAATCGGCCCGCCCTCGACGCGCGCCCACTTCGATGGAGGAATGAGACTAAAGAAGTCGCGCATCGCCGTGTAAAACCAATCCTTCCCAAAATCGGTCGTCAGGTCAACGTGATAGCTGCCCCCGCCCCTGCGAAAGCCGTTCCATTTGAGTATCGACGTGTCGTAAAAAAGCCCTATGGCCGGCGGCTTGAGACCCTCCTTTTCCAGAGTGCTGTGTGCCTCCACCAGCGGACCGAGGCCCCGAAAACTCCAGCCCTCGTACTTGCCCGGCACACCCCAGAAAACCGGCATCAGGAAATCGACGCCCGCTTCAATCATATCCGTCAACTGCTCCTTGTGCCAACTGACGCGCTTGTAGCTGATACCATTCATATCGGCCGGGTGCGTGGTCAGCGCGTCCGTCCCGTCCCCGTCAATAATATGACTGCCGCTGTCGATATCGTACCAGTAGAAATACGATGTGCCGACAATCGGCTCACCTGCCGCAAAAGTCTCGGCTTCTCTGTGGTCCTCCGCTGATAATCCGAAGTGCTTTCCGGGCGGTTTCTCAGGCAGCTCATCGTCCGCTGCAAAGCCTGCCGCGCACAGCGTGCACAATAACATTACCCAAATGTACCGACATCTTCGCCTTGCAATCATTATCGAACCCTTCATCCAAGCGGCTAAGCACCTAATTGACACACCTGCAGCGAACATTAAGCTTTTGCAATCACGCTGTGCTCAAAGCGGCGATTTTGCTCTTCAGCGCACGGCAGGCCGCCGTCGGGTCGCTCGCCTTGGTCACAGCCGAACAGACCGCAATCGCGCCCGCACCGGCCGCCAAGACCTCTTCAACGTTGTCCGGCGTTATCCCGCCTACCCCAACGCTGCCGATGCCCGTGCCGGCCAGCTCCTTTGCCGCCTGCCTGACATACTCCAGGCCGACCGCCTGCACTCCCGGCTTTGTATCGGTCGCAAAGACAGGACCCAGCGACACGTAAGTAACAAGCTCACTGCACGCCGCACCCAGTTGCTCGGCCGAGTGCGTGCTCTTGCCGATAATCAGCGGCGCCAACTGGAGCTTGCGGACCTGCTCGGCAGGAAGATCGTTTTGCCCGAGGTGAACGCCGTCGGCACCGGCGGCCACAGCGATGTCCGCCCGGTCGTTCACTATACTGAGCACGCCCGCGTCCCTGCATATCCGCACGAACTCGACGGCAACAGCGAACAGCCTGTCGTCGGCGACTTCCTTCGCCCGCAGTTGGATACAATCGGCGCCGCCGGCGGCACACCTGTGGGCCAGCGAGATAACTTCCACCGGCAGGCTGCTCGTGATTATTACATAAAGCTGCACGCCTCTGAATTTCTCGGCCGGCTCGCCGAAAAGAACGATATCCTTCTCAAGGGCGTAAGCAGCAAATCGCAGCTCCTCAATCGTCTCGGCCACGCCCGTGTTTTCCGTCCGGGCCATCTCGGCCAGCGCCCGCAACGCCTCGGTAAGCCGCTTGCAGCCGGCAGTAAAGCAATCTTTGAGATCGCCGCGCACAAGCTGACTATCGAGCGTTTTGCCCACGCCAACATCACCGGCCGTATCCCTGCTCGCAATGAGACCGGCCGCGTCGAGTTTGTCGATGGCGGCACAGAGCGCGTGACGAAGCACTTTGGCTCGCTCCGTAAGCGGGGCCGAATTCAGCCCAAATCTGCAGAATTCCTCGACCACGCGGATCGCCTCGCGGGCACGATTGAAATTGGCATCGATAATCCTGTAAACAGCGCGTTCCATACCACGCTCGATTATACGAGGCGACAACAACTGAGAATAGCCAAAACTTACCGGAAAAGCCGCCGTATGCGGAAGAATGTTTGCACGCCGCTTCTGCCGATTGCCCCGGCACAGCACAACAGATGCCCGGCCGCGCAAAAAACGAGCGGAGCCGCCCCTCCTCCGGAGCGACCCCGCAATATATTGTCAGCAAGATCAGGCCCGCCGATCACGGTATTCCAGAAAAAAACCGGGCGGACATATCCTCCTCCAATAACGTTTTTAGGCCGTCCGCCCAATACAGTCTATCAGAAGCCGAACTCATAAAATTCGCAAAACTTATGCCAACATCAGAAGGATCAACGCGCAATCGGCGCCGCTGCCCTGTCTAATCCCTTACAACAGAATTACTTACGCCCCCACAGAGATTTTAGCCCGGCAGAAGGCGCGCGTATTGCATTTTGCCGGTGCGTTGTTTTTCATCAACACCAGGCGTGCCCAAGTGCCCCATTTTTACACGCCTGACACTGGAAAAGCAGTAGCAAAAGGCAGATGCACCGTATGTTTACATAAAGCAACGTCGGTGGTGGGCAAAATAAACGTAGCCAACAACAAAATCCGCGGGCAAGAGAACAAGCGGCAAGCTCTCGTGTTAGTCCTCCGCTTCCGGTTGATATTTGGCGCGCACAAAAAGACGGCTGCTCCACCGAACAAGCCAGTACCCGAAAACGGTCTTCATGCCACGTTGTTGCTGGCGAAGGCGAAAAATCGAGTTCTTCCGCCAGCCAGTGATTCCGTCGGCTATCTCCTGCGCCTCAGGCACCTCCATCGAGACCAGCTCCCCAGGATCAGCGACGAGATCATAAAGCCACACGCTCCCATCCTCCACATAGTAAACGAACTTACGCGTACCCTGTACAAACCCGCCGGGCGCAGGCTGCGACCAACCGGAGAAATACACCGCACGCTCCTCAGGAATGACACCAAGCCCATCAATCCCGTCAAACCCCGCCCCGGCGGTCTCAAAGCCAAGCAGCCCTAACAAAGTCGGCGTCACGTCAATCGAGCTGACCGGCTGCGCGACTTTTGCGCCGGGCCCCACCAGCAGCGGAGCCCTGATGCAAAACGGAACACGCAAAACTTCATCAAACGCTATTTTGTCGTGCCCGCTCCGGCCATGCTCACCAAACGCCTCGCCGTGGTCGCCGATAACACAAAAAATGGTCTCCTGCGCGAGATTCAGACCGGCAAGCTCCACATCCAGCGCCGCCAGGAACTCGTCTGTGTACGAAATAGTCTGCCGATAACGGTCCACCGGCTCTTTCGCACGCTCACCATACCACTTGGGAACGTCGTATGGATCGTGAGTCACCGAGCAAAGAATCGTCAGTAAGAACGGCCTGGTGTCCTGCTTTATCCATTCGGTAATCGGCTCCAACATCGCGAACTCGTCAGACGCTAAATAATATATAAAGTGGTTGGGATCACCCAAATCGTCCCGCGCCCAGAATTTCTCAAACCCCAGGTTGTGAACCAGTCCGGGCCGAGACTCAAAGTCACCCTTGGCCGACTGGAAAAAAGCCGTCCGAAAACCCAACTGCCTCTGCAGAATGGTCGCAAGACTCGCATAAGGCCTCGCCGCCGGGATTGCCTCGGCCAGGTCGTCCGACACAGAAGGATAGCGACCCGTCAAAATCGCAAACAAAGCCTTCGTCGTATGAGTCACCGTTGACCGCGTACTCGTGAATTCAACGCCCTGACCAGCCAAACCCGCCAGATAAGGAGTCGACGCGCCGTGCTCACCGGCAAGCGACGTGTACGCGTACTGGATGCCCTCGAGAACCACTATGACAATGTTGTGGTTGACATGCGCCGGTTTGAGACCGAGCTGAACCTGGTCGAAGTAAGGAAGCTGCCGTTGCGATTCTTCCAACGAAGGGTGGAAAAAACTCATCACTGCACGAAGGTGAGGGTTGCGAGCATGAGCAGAACTGCCGGAACCAACAAAAGGCCGGGTGAAAGTCGCGCCAAGACCCACTATCAGAGAAACACTGATCCTGGTCGCAAAGCGCCTGCGGTTATATACCCGAAGCCGAGGCCTCGCCAGAACACAAAATAGAAAAACAAGACCAACGGCACTCGGACCGAGCAGAATTGTCGATGAAACCGGCAGCTTCACGAGGTTGCCGCCTATCAGGCGAAACCCATTGACGGGATCACGCACCACCGTAAGAAGAATCCGCGGCAGTGCCTCGGTCCCGGTCCTTATCAAATACGCGGCGTGAATGATAGACCACGTGCACACAACCGCCGCAACTGTAGTAACGATCCGAAAAACCCACTTCCGAGACCACCGAAAACACACCAACGCCAGAACAAGCTCCGCCAAAACAAGCACGGAAATGTCAGGAAGGATCCATAATAAGTACTCCCCGAGTTTACCGTCGCGACACGCTTGGAACAACTTCGCCGCCACCGTGCAAAACAGCGCCCCAAACATAAGAACGCTATGCGCGCGGAGGGCCAGAAACCCATACACGCGCCGAGCGACCGGTATCTTCCCAGCCCCGGAGTTTGATTGTGAACGGTCAACCTGCACGGCGCGCCAAGTTACCAGAACCGGCGAAGAAAGACAAGCTGCTTTACAGAAAAGAACGCCGGAGCTTTCTCGCGGGGGGCGCAGAACGCTTTCGCCGCCGAGCCTTCCTTTGACTCAAGGCGCAGCCGTTTGCACACGGCATTTCCCGTGCTATACTTTAAGTAGTAAATATGAGGGGCACGGCAGCAGGGTCGTTGAAGATCATTACCGCAGGAGTAGGGCTCTAATGAGTATTTTTCAGGTAAAGACGCCCATAATTTGTGCCGATGGGACTCAACATCGGCACGATAAACCGCTGGCCGGTCGCTCCCGACGACGTTCAGCTAAAACGTGCTGCCGTTGTCAAATGGGGGCCCCGTGATCAACTTCGCCGATTGACTCTCATGGGGGCGATTTTCGCTGAGCCGGCCGCTCTCAGCAGTAGGAGGTAAGCCGGAAATGGTCGGAAGGACAACACAATCCTGTCTTTGCAGGGGCATCTCGTTGGTCGATACGATGGTCTCGGTTGCCATCATATCCGTGGCAGTTATCGGAACTTCCAGTTTCAGATATTACGCCGCTCTGGACTCACGCAAAGCCGCCATGCAGATAACCGCTGTGCGAACCGCAGTGCTGCTGTGCGAAAGCTGGCGGGCCGTCGCAGACCCGAACGCCTATGATCCGACTGGCTATTTTAGCACAGACCTCGAGCTGACCGAATGTCCGGATGGCACGGATCTGCCGGACGAAGAGGGCTTTACCCGGCTTGGCGCCTATAAACTTGTCCTGAACAATCACAGCTACTACGCGACTTTGTCGTGGAAGAACGTCAGTGCCGGTATGAGGGCGTTGAACGTTGTTGTGGCCTGGGCCCAGCGAGACCAGGACCAGGACGACGTAAGTAACGCCGATGAATCGCTTCGAGTAACAGCGTACACTCTAAACTAATTTATCAGGAGTAAGGCAGTGCGGATGGCCAAGGGCAAGTACACAATTCGACGGGGCGTTACACTTGTGGAGCTGGCTATGGCCTCGGTGGTAGCAACTGTCGTCTTGGCCGGGATAGCTGCGCTGTTGGTCGATGGCCAGCGAGGGTGGAACTTGACGTACAATCGAGTTTACAGAGATGTAGCGACGGACGGATATATTGCGACTAAGAAGTTCGATGCCCTTATACGCCGGGCGAAGGCGGAAAGGTTTTCGGTTGATGATGACGGTGGTGAGGTTACAGTCCAATACTACGCAGATGATACTTCGGCGACCGTAGATCGCTATGTACGCCTGTTTACTGATAACGGCAATTTGAAGGCTGAGTACGGCCAGCTCAACTCCAACACCACGCCAACGACCGAAATCGTCTGCCCGAACGTGTCCGAGTGCACCTTTAAACAGATAGGCCGGTCCATCCAGATGATACTCACGCTCGACAGTGGAACGCAGAACAATAGAGTGGTTTGGTCTGCCTTCCTGCATAATTAGACAAGGGTTGTCCAATAAACAGGGGCCGCGTATGAATACAACCGCAACACCAGAGAGGCAAAAGTCCGGCTCGGCTATGCCGCTGGCGCTGCTTGCCGTCGCAGTACTGCTCGTAATGGGCACCGGATTATTGAGACTCGGCCTGAGCAGTCGGCTCTCGGCGATACGCGCCAGTTCCGACATCACAGCCCGCGCCGCCGCCGATGCGGCACTAACAATGGCCCTTTTCGCAATGAATGAAAAATTAGCCACGCTGCCGTGGGCCGACGACGACCTGCCCTTCGTAACAGATCAGAGCCTCGCGGGCACAAATGCAACGTTCGGCTACACCATCACGGGGAACCTGAGCAACGGCTACATCGTCCAAGCAATCGGTAAGTCCGGAGAAGCTGTTAGGCAAGTCAGTGCCACGCTTAGACTGCGGGGTCCGTTCGACGCTGCAGTCTTCGCGAAGGGTCTTCTTAATATGAATAACGCCGGGACAATAGACTGGTACAACAACGACGCCGACGACTTCAATTTCGCCGTTTGCACCGGCAGCACGGAAGAAAACACTATCACTTTGAAAAGCGGCGTGACGATCAACGGCGACCTTGTTGTCGGCGTCGGTGCAGACCTGGACGACGTAATAGAATCAAAACAAGACATAACGGTCGAAGGCAGGATTTATGCACTGAGCGATGTGTACGCGACTCCCCCGGTAAGCGTGCCGGAAGCGATAGACTCTTTGTTGTCCAGCGGAACTATCGACGGTGACACACAAACAATAGAGAGTTCCGGCAAATATAGCAGCATTAATCTCAAGAACGGCGAAAAAGTTACAATTAGTGGGGACGTCACCCTCTATATTACGGGCGACATAACGCTCGGTAATTCTGCCGAACTGCACATAAAAGAGGATTCCTCTCTTACTCTGTATTTAGGCGGAAGTTTCGAAGGTAAAAACTCAAATGGCGTTAACAACGGAACCAAAAACCCAGGGAGTTTGCAAATATACGGCCTCGAAAGCTGCACACAAATGGAATTGAAAAACGGCACTGATCTCTTCGGAGCAATATATGCTCCGAATGCGGATGTAATAATAAACAATTCCGCCAATGTGTATGGAGCAGTTGTATCCAAAACCTTTGATATGAAAAATTCAGGTGTCTTTATGTATGATGCCTCTTTGAGAGATACGAGTGTGAGCGACCCGATTGTGCGATTCATACTAAAGAGGTGGAGTGAGTGATGCACGCAGTGATTATTTCGTGGGTTTCACAGCTAAGAATACTAATATACTAATAGAATTAAATTAGTAGTAATAGTCATATACCCTGTTAAATTGTTATGTCTTTTTCCCGCAGTATCCTTACCTCCTATCTGGCCGTCGTTTACCACTGTCGTACACGGCAGGACCCTGTTGAAAAGTTGTTCGTTTAGCGGTTGTTTCTGCCGCGGCAACTAACAACGGCCCTGCTCCACAGCAGCACTCTGTTAGATATGGCAGTACCACACAGAGTTACTACTAGGTTTTCCACACTGGTATATTCTGCCGATTACTCACTTTAGACGTCTGGCTGTGGTGAATAAAATGCCTGTGCGCGCGCCGAGCGGCCCTAATTACTTGAATATTTGGCCTAAGTGGTTATAATAATCGCTCGGTGCCGGTCACGTCCGGATCGGTACCATTACAGATTCGTCTAAAACATTGACTTCGTGAGGATGAGATAAGGAGACTATGGGTAAAGTAAGTAAGGTAAAGATAGTAGATTCAGAGGAGGCTGTATTCGCAGGGTTTGATGTGGGTAGTGGTTTTGTGCATTACGCGGTCCTTAATGCGGCCAAGGAGATAGTGTACTGCCCGGAACCGATAATGCACTTTGCCAACCCAATCGGGGCAATTAGGGAGGTCTGGCGGGATGTAATTGGTAAATTCGGGAGGGCCGCCATTAAAAATACAGCCTTTACCGGAAGCGGCGCCGAGGCCTTCCCGAAGGTTATGCCCGGTGTTACTTATGTTTATGACAGCGTCGTAATCCCGAAAGGCGCGGGACTTATCCAGCCCAAGGCTAAATATATATTCCATATCGGAGCGAAGGACTCGTACTTCTTCAACGTCAGCCAGATAAACGGTAAGAAGATTATCCAGGAATGGAAGACCGGGACCAAGTGCGGCGGTGGCTCCGGGACGCTTATCGAAAAGCAGTGCAGAAGGTTGTTCGAGGGCGAGGTGCCGCCACCGGGCCTGGAGGATACGGGCGAGGCAACAGACGAGGAGCAATGGGATAATATCAAAGCAGGGAACCGAAGCAAGCTCCAGGGCCGCTTGGAAGAAATGTTTCTTAGGGCCGAGACCGAGGCGCAAAAGGCAGTTGAGCCGAGTGAGTTCCTGGCGAGGTGCGGCGTTGTTATTCAGTCCGATTTGATTCACAAGCAAAATGAAGGCGCCACGAGGCCGGATAATTTGGCTGGCCTCTTTAGGACCGTTGCCAGAAACTTTAAGATAGACGTACTCGGGTCGGTATGCTTCGAGGCTTCCGGCAGCTCCGGTCATGCCATAGCCACCGGTGGCGTTATGAGCACTGATCTCGTAAGAAAGGGCCTCGAACAGTTCCTGGGAATTCGTATAGAAAGGCCGAGATATTTCCATAGCGTCGCGGCGATAGGAGCAGCCTTGAAGGGATTAGAAGACAACAACAGCGTTGTGTTTGACCTTGAGCAGCTCGATAGAGTCGCACAGTACAGCAGGGAAAAACGGCAATTCGGCCCACCCCTGTCGCAGTCACTTGAGAAAGTGCACGAAAAAACCGAGGACCTCGCCGGAGAAATCCCGCAGGGCACAGAGGTCGTTTTAGGAATCGACGGCGGCAGCACCACTACCAAAGGGGCACTCGTCGAGATTGCGACCGGCAGACTCCTCGACAAGCTCTATATTAAAACCCACGGCAACCCCGAAGAATCACTCAAACGCGTCCTCAAATACCTCAGCAGACACAAGGACAACATGGTTGTAAAAGGAGTAGGCGCCACCGGATCTGCAAGGAAGCTGTACGAGAAGATTCTCCTGGGCAGGAGGCGGGTCGAGGAATTAGTGAACAAGGGTATGGAAGTCGTCGATAGAGTTACCGACGAGATTACCTGTCACGCCCTCGGCGTTAAGCACTACGACCCTGAGATTGACACCATTTTTGAAGTTGGCGGCCAGGATATGAAGTTCACCAGTTTTGGCCCGGACGGAACGGTCAAAGAGGCGAAGATGAATTATAGCTGCCAGGCGGGATCGGGCCAGACACTTGAGAATATGGCCGACATCATCAATCTCAATGTAGAGGATTCTCTACAGGAGGCCGCTCTTCGCGCCCCGCGCGTGCCCATCATCGACTCGACCTGTGGCGTCTTTATGGAGATGGACGAGAACCGCCTCATTGCCGAGGGCTTCAGCAGGGACGAGATAGCCGCCGCGATAGTAAGGGGCACCGCCGCCAGCTACTACTACAAGTTTGTAGGAGGCTCGCAGCACGTCGGGCAAAAGTGCTCTGCGCAGGGCGGCCCGCCCCTGGGAAAGGCGTTTCTGGCCGCACTTGCGCAGGTCACGGATAAGCAAATAGAGGGCTATCCTCATCGGGAAATGTTCGGGGCGTGGGGTCAGGGGCTGGACATAATTGAGAACATAAAACAGTTCGAACAGGAGGGCAAGAAATACGGCTCAGCTTTTCGCGGCTGGAATCTGGTCGATATGCCTTTTAAGAAGCGCAGTATCGCCTGTAGAGAGTTGTTCAAAGACAAATCCTGCGGAACGAGAGACTGCCGGCTCGAAATCTTCTCCATAGAAGATGACGAGATAATCACCGGCGGCTTTTGCCCAAGGGGCAACTCCGAGGCATCGAGAAAACCCAAGACAAATTACGTCGACAAATACCACAAAATATACGAAAAGCACTTCAAAAAACAGGGCGCCCTCCAGGCCGACCTTGCCTCCGCTGCCTTAGACGATAGCGCGATCACCGTCGGCATCAAGAGGAGCACGGCAACCCTCGGAGAAAAGGGAGTCTGGAGCGCCGCACTATTCAACAAGCTTGGCTTCTACCCCGTGGTCTCGCCCAGGAGCACCAAGGAAATAGCAAAAATAGGCGTCGATAATTCGAGAACCGAGTTCTGCATAGCGAGAAAGCTCGCAACGGGCCACGCCTCCGTCCTCAACGACGACCCCAACATTGAGTACCTGTTCAACCCGAGTTTCATCGAGCAGCGAACAGGCGAGCCTCCGGATCTCAAGTACTGTATTTATACCGAATCCGAAGGCTACATCCTCAACGATGTCCTTTCTCTTGACAAGAGCAAGCAGATGAACCCCATTCTTCACTTCGGAGACGAAGAGCTTGTTGTTCAGGCCTTCAGGCGGGAATTCGACAGGCTCGGATTCGCCTTCTCCGACAGGCGCATAAGGGCCGCAATCAAATACGCCGACCAGATGGAAGAACAGTTCACAGCCGATCTTTACGCCGAGGGCGATAAGTTCCTCCGGCGAATCGAAGCCGACAACGAAAAGGCCTACGTCGGCATAGGACGAGACTACGTCCTGCTCGACCCCGAAGCCAGCTCGAACTCCGGCGCGATGTTCTCGCAGATCAGGGGCCTCGACTACATACCACAGGTCTTCATCGAGCATAAATTTGAGGATATTCGGCTCGACCAGATCGTGGAGAATGAGTTCTGGGTACAGAGCGTCAAGATTCTAAAGGCCAACGTCTTTGTCGCCGATCACCCGAACCTGTTCGCTATACGAATGATGAACTTCGCCTGCGGGCCGGACAGCCTCAAAATCTACCAGGAAGAAAAGATCCAGCAGGCCGCTAACAAGCCGATCCTTGTTCTGCTGACCGACGCCCAGAC
The DNA here is from genome assembly GCA_023128595.1 of Planctomycetota bacterium. Taxonomy (GTDB): domain Bacteria; phylum Planctomycetota; class Phycisphaerae; order Sedimentisphaerales; family Anaerobacaceae; genus DAOVRL01. Next base: position 11,267 of record JAGMDR010000181.1, read on the forward strand.
CAACAACGCCCCCTTCGTCACGCGAACCGAAGCCCACGAGAGGGTCGTCAACCAGACCAAACAAAAAGAGCTGAGCCTCGAACGAATAAAGAGACGACCACGCGGCGACACGGCGGGGCGAACCTGGCTCCTACCATATATGGGCGATGCCAGCTTCGTCGGCGCCGCCGGCCTGCGGTACTTCGGCGTGGACGCTTTGGTACTCCCGACCGACACCCCCAGAGGCTACGAAGTCGCACGACGACACATCTACACCGAAGTCTGCCATCCGCTCAAAGGCGTCGTTGGCGACGCAATCGGCTTCCTCCACGAGCAGATCGAGGCAAAAGGCAGAGAATACGTCGAAAGCAGCTACCTCGTAATGCTGCCGACCACGAGCGGCCCGTGCAGATTCGGCAAATACACCGAGCTGATGCGTGAATTCCTTGACGCCGAAGGCCTCGAAAAGGTCCCCGTCGCCGGACCTTCTTCTGAAACGGATTATTTTGACATACCGTTCCCGAGGGAGCTCAACTCGTCCGGCAAGATGAGGATGCAGAAGATGCTCTTCAAGGGAATAAAGGCCTCCGACCTGCTCGAAGACATTTATCTGAGGTACCGTCCCTATGCCCGCGACAAAGAGCATATACAAGAATTGAAGCAGCGAAGACTGCACGAGTTAGAGAAGATTGTAGAAGCCGGCGCCAAAACGTCCGATTTGGTGGACTGGGGAAAAGAAACGGTGCGCCTATTCAAAACCCTGAATCCACAGAGGCAGCAGAGGTTCCCCATCGTTCTCTACATCGGCGAGATTTATATGAGGCAGCACGACCCTTACACCGGTTTTGTGATTGAACAGTTGCAGCGGGAGGGCCTCGAGGTCGTGCGCGACCCGGTAAGCGACTGGCTCGACTATGTAAATAAAATGAACTTGAGAAACGCCAAGAGGGACCTGGCGCTGCGCATCAGGCAGTTCGATTTCCGCAGGGCGCTCAAGACGGTCCGAAAAGTGATTAAGTCCCTCATCAAGGGCAGGTATATGGCTTATGCCGAGGCGAAAATAGCCGAGCCCTTCCACGAGGTGCTGCACGGCAGACACGTCCTGCCCAAACCGATGCAGATGATAGAGACCCTCGAGGAGAATCACGAATGTCACGGCAACATCGAGGGGGAGTCGCCGCTGAGCACCGGTATCGCCTATCATGTTATGAACGACCTTATTGAGCCGCACGGCGAGGCCTGCATCTCAGGAGTCTTCCACGTCGCACCTTTCACCTGCATGCAGGAAGGTGTCGCAACAGCTAAGATCGAGGCGATGGCCAAAGAGCTCCGCAAGAGAAAGCCCGACTTGGTCTTCCCTATCGTCCACGCCTTCTTCGGCGATTCACCAAGCGCCAACCTCGATTCCGAGATAGCCGTCTTCACCGAGCAGTGCTACCAGAGAAAAGAGATGCTCCAGGAAAAACATAAATAGCACCAAACGGCAGAGCGTTTTCTTGGTGTCATGCTGAGCATAGCGAAGCATCTGGCCCAAAAACGAGATGTGACTGTCCACCAGGAGACTGTCAGTCCGTGCCCCGTGCCGGTGAAATTGCCACATTTCAAGCACCCGCACTTCGTAAAGCCTTGTATGGCAAGGTGTTACCACTGCGAAGCCCTCGTGGCCGATTGTGGATAACCTGTTAAATCGTGGCTATCTCAAGATCTGTCGTTCGAATCAACTAATCTTCTTCAGCAGCTCTTTCCTCGCCTTGACGCGGATCTCGGCGTTCTCGTAGCGTTTCTTTTCCGCGTCGGTCTGGGGCACTATCGGCGGCACAGCCGTCGGCTTCTTGTTCTCATCCAGAGCGACAAACGTCAGGTGCGCCGCCGTGGCGATGACCTTATTGCCGCCGTAAGGGTCCTCTCTTGTAACCTGGACGCCTACTTCCATTGATGAGCGACCGACGTAATTGACCGCGGCCTTCAAGAGCACCTGGTCGCCGATGTGGATCGGCTCTTTGAAGATGATAGAGTCGATGCCCGCGGTGACGACCTCTTTTCCGCAGTGCCTCTGCGCCGCTAATGCCGCGACCATATCGATCCACGCGACAATCGCCCCGCCGAAGGCCGTCCCGTGAGGGTTGGCCTGCTGCGGCATAACCAAGTATCTCGTTTCAACCGCGCTTTCCTTCGGACTCTTGCCCTTCTGATTTTCCGTCATCTTAAATACCCCGCCAACGTCTCCGGGTTTCGATTCTACATTTCTAAGGCCCTGCGAGTTTACAGCATTTCCTCCCTGACCACAACCCCCGCATCAGACTCTTGCCGCAGGCAGTGCAATTGCCCTTTTGCCGTCCCGACCCCTCGCAAATCAATAAGTACGATCATTGCGAAGCAATCTCAACCATAGTCAGCCCCCAAATTTATTTGGGCGTCCTTCACTTCCCGGATTGACCACATTAGCGAAAGCTATGCAAGAGTGGTGATTCCGAGCAGCTATCCGAAATGCTCGCCCGCGAGCATCTCAACAGCGTGCTCTACGGCCGCCTCAACAGGACTCGAGAGCCCCGGGCTCACGCTCTCGCAAGTGCCTGCCACTTGACAGGCGATCACGATGACTTCTATGCCGCAAAGGTCGCGAAGCTCGCGGAGCAGATTCGATGTAGGTATCTGGTGCATGGAGAAGTCGTCGAGCTTGACCTCCGGATAAGAGTCGAGGTCCGGGGAGAAGATCTCGCCCGGCTTGCGGCCGCAGTCCATCGCATCCACAATGACGACCTTTGACGGCTTCTTTTCGGATAGTATGGTGTCAAAGAGGATCTCTCGAACGGAGGTTCCGGCATCGAACACGCAGACATCAGCGGGAATCGTGAAATCCGCTTCAAGGCGTTGAGCGACAGCCGGCCCAAACCCGTCATCTCCAAGTAATATGTTGCCACATCCTAAGATAAGGATGGATTTGTCGTGCCAGTCGGGTTCCATTAGTATAATCTTGCCTAAATATTTTTAGTTGCACCTGCGCTTCGCATATTGTGCGGAGGGCCTACAGTAATGTTACTACACGGACAAGCATTTGCGCACAGCGGGACATATTCAGCGTTCTCCGGCGAGATTCCAGAGAAGTGAGCTTACGCCTCCGGCCGAGATGGGCCGGAGACGTAAGACAAATCAGCTTGGGTCCGCGACAGTCTTTTCGACAGACTGTGCGAATGCCCTGTCAGCTATCCGTACAAAAAGAAACCTGCCTGCGGCAGTTTCTCAATTCGTTATAGTGTCGATTACTTT
>JAGMDR010000182.1 GCA_023128595.1 Planctomycetota bacterium
TGGGTTGCGCAGGACAAACATGGATCGTGCGCGCGTATGGCCATCTCGACCTTGTTGAGGATACCCTGGTCGTAATTGCCATCCTTGATGAGGGCTTTGGCTGTCTGTTTGACGGACATATTGATTGGCGCATTGTTATGCGTGGTGCCTACAATGAGATTGACATTGGTGACCAGCCCGTTCTCATCGGTCTCGTAGTCGTGGATTAAGGTGCCTCTGGGCGCCTCAACGCAGCCCACGCCTCTTGCCGCTCGCGGCGTGACCGGGACGCGCGTCTCCTTTCCGGTGATCTCCGGGTCGTTCAGGAGCTCGAGAGTGTGCTCGGCGTTGTAAACCAGCTCGATCAGTCTGGCGTAGTTGTAGAGCAGCGTCTGCTGGGCGGGCCGACCAAAATTCTCGCGGAACTCTTCGAGCTCGGTCTGGGCCAGCGGCGTCGCCATCTGGTCGCAGACATTGATACGGGCAAGCGTATTCGTGCGGTAGATTCCGACCGGCCCCTCCAGGTCCATGTTGAAGTCGCCCCACTTCTTCGCGTACGGAAACTTGAGGTAGGTCCACGGCTCTATGTGCTCAGCGATGTATTCGGTGTACTGGTCGTAGGCGAATTCATCGTGCGTCCCATCGGGCTTCATGAGCCTGAGCTTCCCATCATAGACATTCAGGGTTCCGTCGTCGGTCACGGTTCCGAGGAAGCCCGTCTCGATTACCCCCACGGTGTTTATGGCGTCGAGGTACTTGGGGAAGATGTCCTTCTTGGCGAAGCTGATGGCGAACTTGGCGAACTCGAGCACTTCGTTTGCCATGGGAATAAGCTGCTGCCGTTCGGCCTCGGTTAGAGGCTTGCTGAATCCGCCGGGCACGGCCGTTACAGGATGGATCGACTTGCCCGATGCGATACCCAGCATCTGCGTGCCGAGCTGCCGAGCATGCACGACCTTCTTGCCGAGGTCCGGGTTCGCCTGCACGATGCCAAAGACGTTGCGGACGGAGTAGTCCGCATCCGGGCCCATCACGAAGTCCGGCCCGGCCAGGAAGAAGAAGTGGAGTATCTTGTCCGAGCAGAAGGCGATGCTCTGGCAGAGGTCCCTGAGCTTTGTGCCCGTAGGCGGCGGCGTTACGTCGAAGATCGCGTCGTTGGCCTTCGCCGAGGCCAGGTGATGGTGCCACGGGCACACGCCGCAGATGCTCGTTACGATGCGAGGAAGCTCTTCGACGGGTCTGCCGATACAGAACTTCTCAAAGCCGCGAAGCTCCACCACATTGACGAAGGTCTCGGCTACGTTACCGCTGTCATCAAGGTTAATGGTTATCTTCGCGTGGCCCTCTATTCTGGTTACTGGAGCAATTGTGATTGTTTTCATATACATATACCTCCTTACTACTTTGGACGCGCCGGCAACGGCCTGAGTCTTTTGTGGCTACCGATGTACCTGTTCAACAGTGCACGTCTATCCGGAACTTGTTTTGCATCCAGCCCTATGGATGAAATCGCAGTCATCATGTCAACCAAGGGATTGGCGCCTTTGCGGATCGGGCCGAAGCATCCCCGGCATGGCATATACCCCTTGATGCAGCGTGGGACTGTTACCCCCTCGCCGTCTCCTTCCTTATGGCCGCAGCCCGCTAAGGTGACCGGTCCCAGACACAAGTAGCCCTGCTCCATATAACACCTGGTTTGGTCCCAGGGCTGGCTTTGATCGAACTCCACAGACTCAAGCATTCTCTTGATCTCGCCCCCCGAGGTCTTCTTTTCCCGTTTTAGGGGGCACTCGTCGCAGACACTGCGCTCGGGAATCTCAAAAGATTCGCCTTTCAACAGTGCGGTCAGGGCCTGGACAACCAGATCAGGGTTTGTAGGACAGCCAGGAATGCGGACATCCACATCCACAACCTCATCGACAGCATAGACCCTGTCTAATAGAGGGGGAAGATTCTCCGCAGGCGTCTCGGCCGAGTCCGTAGTCTTCGAGTCCCTGAATACCTTCTCGTACAGGGCTTCGAGAGGGAACATATTTGCCATAGCGGGAATCCCGCCGAAGCATGCACATGAGCCCAAAGCAATAAGGGTCTTACACTGTTTCCTCATCTCCTCGGCAACGTGCTTTTCCTTCTCATTTCGCACGCCTCCGGAGATTATCCCCACATCCGCCTCGGGGATCTCCATCTCGTCTTTTTCTCCCGTTTGGCCAAAATACTTATGGTCCATCAAAACGGGCATGTGGACAAAATCGAGCTCAGGCAACAGGTCAAGAAGCGGCTCGCCTATGTCCAGTATTGTGACCTCACATCCGCCACAGATGTTCAGCCATTCTTCTGCTACTTTAACTGCCACGGTATTACCTCCTTTCTAAAGAGTTTTGAAGCCTTCTGCAAAATTACAGGTTAGGCCTACTTAGAAAAGAAAAAATCGTTTTTTGATTTTTTCTTTTTAACAGCAATGTATTCTGCCATAACTGGTTAGGTAATTATTGAAGAAAATCATAAAAAAGATTTTCTTCAACAATATAGGCCTAACCTGCAATTTTGCAGAACTCATAACAGTTTTGACGTTCACAACGATCCGTTATTATTTTAGTATTTTATTCAAGTAGTGTGTTATCGTCCCGCCAAAACGGTGGGCGCTTAGGTCTTTCCTAAAGCCTGGTTGCCACAATCTTGATGACAACACATTGCCTGTGGAGCAGCGGCCTTTTTGTTTTGAAGTCACGAGTTGGCCGCAGGTCATTTTGGCTGCCATAATGCACTCTTCGCAAGAAACTCTGACGTTCACGCTCAATCGCCGCCTTTCTTGGCAAGCTGCTGCTCAATCTTTTCCAGCAGAATGTGTGGTTCGATGGGTTTTTCTACGTAGTCGTCAACAGGCAGGAATTTCGGGTGAATGCGCTCGCCGGGGAAACTAAATCCGGTCTGCTCGGACATGGATGTCAGCATCAATATAGGCACCCGGTCAAACTGGGGGTCCTTCCTGATTTTTCTTGCAAAAATAAATCCCCCGGCACCTCTTCCCATCATGATGTCCAGGATGATGACATCGGGGATTTCCTCCTCTAATTTGGCATACCCCTCGTCCGGATCGTAGGCAATCTGCACTTTGTATTGCTTCGTCTCAAGGATCGCCTTGGTGACCTCCACGAAATCCGGGTCATCATCGATGATCAGTATGGTTGGAGCACTCATGTTTTCTCCTTTGGCAGCGACAATGTTACGGTATTCCCAATTCCCAATTCACTCTGACCGATAACCGAAACTCTCTTGTGCCGTAGTCGAACATCCATCTGTTCCCTTCTGGTCGCAGGCACACAGCTCTTCTCCTCAGCTCTCGTCCACCACAACCTCAGTGACAACGCGTCGTGTGTAAAGAAGAATCTTGCCATCCTCACGACACGCTTGAACCTCGAAGCCCTTTTCGATGTACTGCTTCTGGACCGAGCTTGCCTTTTTCTCGTCGTCGTACTCTTGGCCGTCCCACATGAACTTCTTGCCTTCGAAGAGGCGAGCTTGTTCTGCCATATCTTAAGTCCTGCAAAATCTCTTTCCAAAATTCACATCTGCGCCAAATCCGGCACAACGCAGTCCGGCCGGGCCAAAACCCTCAAGCCTTGTACGGGCTGGGGCCCAGTGCTCGGACAGCCTCGGTCATTTCCCGCATCACCTTGGCAAACCTGGGACCCTCGGATGCCGATATCCATTCCAACCTGAATCGCTCAGGTTCCAGGCCGAAGTCTTCCAACAGCAACTCTATAGCTTCTTTTCGGTTCTCAGCCTTAACATTACCTTCGAGGTAATGACAGTCGCCGAGGTGACAGCCGCAAATGATAACACCATCGGCCCCTTTCGTCAAGGCGTCGATGACCAGGTTCGGATGCACCATCCCCGAACACATAACGCGAATAATCCGCATGTTCGGGGGATATTGGAGCCGGGAAACCCCGGCCAGGTCCGCCCCGGCATAAGAGCACCAGTTACAACAAAAACCGATAATGAGCGGTTCGAAATCTTCGTTTGCCATGTTAAGCGAGCTCCTCTTTTAATCTCCTTCCAAAGCGGCATCTACCATCACGCCCAATTGTTCGAGCTTGAAACCGCGAATGAATATGCCCTGCTTCGGGCACGTGGCCATACAGACTCCACAGCCCTTGCACAATGCTCCGTCTCTTTCAACAGTTTTCTTGATGTCACCCTTGCGCATATATTCAATCAGTGTCAATGCGTTGTAGGGACACGGGTCGATGCAGTACGCACAGCCGTCGCAGTTTTCGTCCACCACTTCGGATATAGTAGCTTCCAGTTCGATTTCGTCTTTGGACAAGATAGTGGCCGCCCGGGCAGCCGCTGCATCCGCCTGTGCGATACTTTCTTCCACGGATTTCGGACAGTGGGCCAGGCCGCACATGAACACGCCGTCGGTGGCAAAATCGACGGGTCTTAGCTTCATGTGCGCCTCGAGGAAAAACTTGTCCTGATTAAGCGGTATCTTAAACAGCTTGCCAACCTCGTCGGCACCCTCGTTGGGGACGATAGCGGGGGCAAGCACCACTAAGTCGGAGTCTATGCGAACCGGGGCGTTCAGGATGGGGTCAACACAGGAAACTCCCAGACCGCCATTTTTGACCGACACCTCCGGCTTCTGATTCTCCTCGTAACGGATGAAACGCACGCCTTTCTCTCTTGCCCGTCTATAGTGCTCTTCGAGCAAGCCGTATGTTCTGATGTCACGATAAAGTATATAAACATCGGTCTCGGGACGGATGTTCTTTAGAGCAATGGCATTTTTAATCGCCTGCTGGCAGCAAATACGGCTGCAATACGGCCGCTCCTCTTCTCTCGAACCGACGCACTGAATCATCACAACAGACTTGAGGTTCTGGAGCTCAGGTTTGCTCTCGGCCATCCATTCTTCGAGAGACCGCTGCGTGATGACACGAGGGTCTTTACCGTAGAGGTATTCGGTCGGTTCATATTCACCGGCTCCGGTTGCGATGATAGCGATACCGTGCGACACTTCCTTTTCAGTGCCGTCGTGGCGGATTGTGGACTTGAAATTACCCACCGAGCCCTCAACGGCACAGATTTCGCTTCCTGAGTACAAATCAATATTGGGATGAGAGTCTATCCTCTCAATAGTCTTGGCCAGCTCCTCTTGGGGATCGTCGCCGCTGAGCAGGCTGTGTATATGCCTAAAGTTTCCTCCTAAGTCCTTGTCTTTTTCAACGAGATGCACCTTGAATCCCTGGTCGGCCAGGTTGATCGCAGCGGTCATTCCCGCCAGACCGCCGCCGATTACGAGCGCTTCATTATTTACTTTCAGCTTGCCCTTATGCAGAGGCTCCAACAGTCTGGCCTTAGCCACCGCCATCCTCACGAGGTCTTTCGATTTTCGCGTGGCCTCTTCCGGCTCGTGCATGTGAACCCAAGTGCACTGGTCACGAATATTGGCCATTTCAAACAGGTATTCATTGAGGCCCGCCTCCCGACACGTGTTGCGGAAGAGAGGCTCGTGGGTCCTCGGACTGCACGACGCCACGACTACGCGGTTGAGGTCGTGCTCGGCGATTAGCTCAGTTATCCTTTCCTGCGTGTCGGTCGAGCAGGTATAAAGATTGTCCTCTGCATAGACAACGTTGGGCAGGCCCTTGGTGTATTCGACAATACTCGGCACGTCGGCATAGCCGCCGATGTTCCTGCCGCAGTGGCAGACAAACACACCGATGCGGGGGTCCTGGCCGCTTACATCCTTCTCGGGCGGATACTCCTTGTGCGTAATCAAAGTGCCTCGTTGGTCCTTCAACAGCGCCATAGCCTTGGCAGCTCCGGCAGATGCCTCCATTACGGTTTCGGGAATGTCCTTCGGCCCGGCAAACGGCCCGCAGACATAGACGCCGGGATTTGAAGTCTCAACCGGGGCGAAACCCTGTGTCTCGGCGAAACCATGCTCGTTTAGCTTGACCCCGAACTTGTCCGCCAATTCACGCACCGCCAAAGGAGGTCTAAGCCCGGTGGAAAGCACAACCATGCCAAAGTCTTCCGTCGTTACCTCTCCGTCGTCTTTTTGGTACGTAATCTTCAGGTCCTTCGTCGCGGGGGCCTCCTTGATCGAAGACGGACGACAGCGAATATATCTAACGCCGAGATCCTTCGCTCGCTCGTAATAGCTGTCGAAGCCCTTTCCAAAAGCACGCATATCGATGAAGAAAATCGTGCAATCGAGATCGGGCTTGTGTTCCTTCGCGATAATTGCTTCCTTGGTCGCATACATACAGCAAACCGAGGAACAATAGTTGTATTCCACTTCTCGCGACCCCACGCACTGAATCCACGCCACCTTCTTCGGATGTTTCTCGTCGGACGGCCGAAGGATCTCGCCCAGATAGGGCCCGCTCGCCGATAGAAGACGCTCGAACTGCATGCTTGAGAGGACATTAGGGTACCGGCCATAGCCGAGCTCCTTCTTGAGGTCGGGATCGAATTGCTCAAATCCGGGCGACAGGACCACCGCGCCGACATCCACATCCTCGAATTCATCTTGCTGCTCATAGTCAATAGCGTTGGCCTCGCAGAAGTTCTCACAGGACTTGCACGCGTCATTCAAAAAGTGCATGCAAGTGTCACGGTCAATCACGGCCACTTTCGGTATTGCCTGAGGGAACGGTATGTAGATGGAAGAGCGCCGAGTAAGACCCATATCATACTCAGACAAGATAGGCCTGGGCTTGTTGAGCGTCACCTCACTTAGGTCCACCGCATCTGTCGGGCAGACAACCTTGCAGGCGCCACAGGCGATGCAGATAGGCGAGTGCTTGTCGTATGGAACGGCGACCTTTCGGCTTGAGCCTCTATTGACAAAGCTTACGGCGCCGACCCCCATCCGCTCTTCACACACCCTGGCGCAAAGTCCGCAGAGGATGCAGTCCTCATTTTTCTTGGGGAAACGTGATTCTTCGACTCCGTACTCCTTAGCCATCTCCTTAATAACAGGGGCGTCCGGGCAGCGAGCCAACAACAATTCGAGCATAATCCGACGGGTCTTCAAGACCCTTTCTGTGTCGGTCTGGACGACCAGACCTTCCTGAGCAGGATAAACGCAGGAAGCCTGAATGATCGATCCTCGAGGTCCGGTCAATTCAACCAGACAGACACGGCACGCACCGTAGGGTTTCAGAGACTTATGGTGGCAGAGAGTAGGAATCTTGATGCCGAGTTTCTCCGCGGCCTGGAGGATGGTCGAACCTTCTTCAACCTCGACCTTTTTGTTGTCAATAGTCAGAGTAATCATTTCTTGTCTGTCTCTCTCGTGTCAAAACGATATGTTGAATTATCCTTTTTGTGTTCATACAGAAAGTCGATCTCAGGGTGGGCAGTAACCAGCGTGCGTATGGTCTCGCCAATGTCACCCATAGGCTTGCAGTCCGGATGGCTCAAGCGAAATGTCGCCTTGACCGTTGTTCCTTCATCGGGTACGGAGCTCAGATCAAACTTTCCATCGCTTTGCCTGGCTGCCTGGGCCAGCAATGAGAGCCCCAAGCCGACTCTGCGAGTTGTCCTTGTCGTGAAGAACGGATCCAGGGCTTTCTTGAGGGTTTCCTCATCCATGCCTCTCCCATCGTCCGTAATCTCAATAGTCAATAAGTTGTTGGCTTGGTCCTCGTCGATCCTGATTACAATTCTACCAGCCGAGGCAGAGATCGAGTTCTCTGCGATGTCTAAGATATGCAGGGATAAATCTTCCATTTTTCCTGTAACGATCCTCCTTTGGCCTTCACAGTGCAATGCCTTTTCTATCTCGCCGAATGACGGCTCTTCCACTACAAAACAGGTGGGACTCTTTCCGATATCCTCTAATAAGTGAGCATCGGAAAAGGTTACCATCGGATAGTCGTAGTCCCGTTTGGCCGACGACGGCCTCGATACCTCCAAGGCATCCAGCTCTAATCCTTTTGGAATGAAACCCAATTGACCGATCAGGCTGAACCGCTCGCGGTCGATATGAGCGGCAATCGCCAGTCCTCGGTGCCGGTGAATTGCCTCGACTATCTGTTCCACCGTCAAAGTGGTGGCTCCGATCAACAATTTACGGTTTGTTCCAACCACACGGTCCCATTCGTCAACTACTAATTGAGGGCCGAAAGCCTGCTCATCATTCTCGCCGGGAAGGTTTTCATAAACCATATCCTGGAGATGCATCAGGTCCCGCTCGGTCCTGAATAGTCCGAGGATATGGACCTCCTCCTGCGAGGTCACCTCAATGCCGGGTATGACAGCAAGTCCCTCCCGGACACCGGCTTTCATCACGGCGCTTACATTCTCAGCAGAATTATGGTCACATATCCCGATCATATCCAAACCTACCTGGCAGGCCTGTTTGACTATTGCCGTCGCCCGCATTTCACCGTCACCGCAGGGAGACAGGCACGTATGTAAATGCAGGTCGGCCCTTACCTTTCTCATTATTTCATTCCACGAACCCCAAGGCCATACAGCCTACCGGCCAGCTCAAACGTCGGCAGTTCGCTCACCATAATTACGATATTCTCCGTTTCAGCTTTCTCGATGGTTTCCTGCTCCGGCTCTCTGCCATTTACCAGAACAATCCCGGCAAGATCCTTCATACTGGCAACGGCCACAATATTATGGTGAATCTGTAAAGTAATCCAGAGGTCCCCTTCTTTGCTATGGGCAAGAACGTCGCTAAGAAGATCACTGGCATATCCGCCGGTGATTCGGCGTTCCAGGCTCCCCTTGGCCGACCTGACACCCAGATTTAGCTTCTGAACCAATTCAGTCAGTTTCACTTTTGGCTCCATCTTCGATAGATACGCGAATATACAATTGTGTTCCCTTTCCCACGACGGATCTCAGGTCCATTTTGCTGGCGCACTTGAGGATGTTGTTCAGGCCCATACCAGCCCCGAAGCCTAACTCTCTGACCCACTCAGGGGCGGTCGAATATCCAGGCTGCAAGACCTTCTCGACATCCGGGATGCCCGGGCCCGAGTCTTCCACTTTTATAAATATCTCCATCGGCTCAACCCGCACGCGAATCTTGCCGCCATCGGCATAGATAATCACGTTCATCTCTGCTTCGTACGTAGCGATGGCAACGCGGCGAATTACCTGAGGGTCGAGGCCCAGGCGCCGCAAGGTAGCCTTTAGGCGGCTGGCGCCTTCTCCGGCCCTCTTGAAATCATGACCGACGACATCATATTGAAAGAGCAGCACGACCTTGTCCGCGAGAATATCCTCAAAAAAATGCGTTACTCGATGGCGGTACACATCCTCTTCCTGGTGGTAATCAATCTCCAATTTTTTGAGCAGGCCCTCAATAATATCTCCCTTGGTAACAATTCCCAGGAGTTTGTTGTTCTTGCGATCAATCACGGGAAAACGGCCAAAACCGAATCGTTCAAATTTATTGACGGCCTGGGTCAACGGCTCATCGGCATAAAGGGTCCGAACATTCCCGCTCATCTTCTCGCTGATGGGGCAATCGTGCTCGCGATCGGCCAGCCACCTGATGAAATCCTCAAGGCTAATAATGCCGACGAGCTTATCTTCCTCTACGACCGGTGTTCCCGATATACGTTTCTCCAGCAGGATTGCCCTTAACTGACTCATAGGTGTTTGTGGGCCAACTGTAACAACGTTTTTCTTCATTACCTGACCGACACTAATCTCATAGATTAGTTCCTGAATCTTGCTGATTTTGCTATCTGGAGCCACCTGCAAGTATCCTACCTAACCTCTTTTTTCATATTCGGAACAACCAGGAAGTCCTTGGCGCCACAGCCGTCCGCAAGACTCAAACATGGGCAGCGGTGTCGTCAATAATGGGATATTCTTGGCTTCAGCCATTCTGATAGTCTCTTGTTCGGGTTTTTTCCCGCGGACGAAGCATATAGCCGCGAGGTCAGCCATTTCGGCCGTGCGAACCACTTGCGGGTTAATCAAGCCGGTCAACAGAAGAGAAGCGGACTTGGCGAAGGACAAGACATCGCTCATCAAGTCAGACCCACAAGCCATTACAACGTCTTCGTCGAGAAGATCGGCTCCGGCGAGGACTTCCGCTTCAAGAATCCTTTGTATGTCCTTCAACTTCATGAGGTTGTATCCTCTTCTTTTAGCTCCAGATCACATCGCAGACAACGCCTTGCTTCTTTGATCGCCATCTCCTCAGTAAATCCCAATTCTACTTCCCTGAAACTGCCGGAGCGTTCTTCCAATGATAGCAGAGGCATCAAAGGTTTTTGCAGCTCCTCAATCTCTTTATCAGTCAGCTCTAAGGGTTCAACACGCACAGCCGGCCGGGTGACTTTGTATTCCCGCTTGACGGGCAGCCCCTGGATATACCTGTGAATCATCTTAGCAGCAGTCTTTCCATGGGCCATCGCGGCTGTAACCGCATTCGGCCCGCTAACCACATCACCACCGGCAAAGATTCCTTCAACCCCGGCATTAAGGGTATCCGGGGAGACTTCGATCGTGTTACGCTTGGAGATCTTCAGGCCCTCGTCGGTCGAAAGTCCACCGAGATCCGGCTGTTGGCCGATTGCCGGCATCAAGGTATCAATCTCCATTGTAAATTCCGAGCCTTCAATCGGAATAGGCCTTCTTCTGCCGCTCCTGTCGATCTCCCCCAGCTCCATCCTGATGCACTCAACCGCTTTCAATCGGCCACCTTCCGAGAGGACCCTTACTGGAGCGACCAGGAATTGAATTTCAATTCCCTCCTTGATTGCCTCCTCGATCTCTTCCTTGGCGGCGGGCATCTCTCGTCTCGTTCTCCTGTAGAGTATCTTCACGTCCTTGCCCAATCGTTTGGCGACCCTGGCAGCGTCGATCGCAGCATCTCCTCCGCCGATCACTGCTACCTTTTGGCCAATCTCGACCTCTCGCCCAAGATTGAGTTCCCGCAGGAAATCGACGGCGTCAACGACCTGTGGCAAGTCTTCGCCCTCAATATTCATCTTCAGTCCCTTGTGAGCTCCTGTAGCGATGAATATCGCCCTATACTGTTTATGGAGCTCTGCAAGCTGTATGTCTTTGCCCACGGTGGTGTTCGTCTTAATCTGAACACCTAACTTCTTGATATTGTCAATCTCCCAGTTCAAAATATCCTTGGGCAGCCGGTACTCCGGAATGCCGACAGCCAGCATTCCCCCCGCCACCGGCAGCGACTCGTGAATAGTGACGCGATATCCTTCAAGGGCAAGATAGTAAGCGCACGTCAGGCCCGCGGGCCCGGAACCCACAATGGCAACTTGTTCGGGCCTTGTTTGTTTTGGCTTGGGCATGACATCAAGGCCCTTTTCCCGCTCATAATCTGCCAGGAATCGCTTAAGCACCCGGATAGAGATTCTGTCTCCATCCCCTTCGCCCGCCCGGCATTTGACCTCACAGGCAGCGGTGCAAACCCTGCCGCAAATAGATGGCAGGGGGTTCTCCCTCCTTACAATCTCTATGGCCTGCTCAAATTTGCCATGAGCAATAAGGCCAACGTAACACGGGACATCTTGTTCCAGGGGGCAGATATGCTGGCAGGCCGAGGAGATGATCTCTCTGCATACTCCGGCCGGACATCTTTTGTACTTGATGTGCGCCTCGTATTCGTCCCGGAAATAGCGGATGGTGCTGAGAACGGGATTCGGCGCGGTTCCTCCCAGAGCACACAGAGCAGCATCCTTGACTGCCTCCGACAACTCCTCAAGCATCGCGATATCCTCCTCCTTACCGTTGCCGGCGCAAATCCTCGTCAGTATCTGGTACATCACATCCACGCCTTCACGGCAGGCAGTGCACTTGCCGCACGATTCATCCCTCAAGAACTCGAGGAAGTACCTGGCCACATCGACCATGCAGGTGTCCTCATCCATTACGATCAGTCCACCGGAACCCATGATCGAACCCACCTCAGCCAGTTTTTCATAGTCTATGGGCAAATCCAAAAGCCCAGCCGGTATACATCCACCGGAGGGGCCCCCGGTTTGAACTGCCTTAAATTTCTTGTCGTTGGGTATCCCGCCTCCTATGTCATATACGATCTCTCGCAGTGTAATACCCATCGGAACTTCGACAAGGCCCGTATTTCTGACCTTCCCCACTACAGAGAAGACCTTCGTTCCCTTACTGCTTTCAGTTCCGATACTGGAGAACCATTCTCCGCCTCTGTTGATTATTTCGGGCACATTGGCCCACGTTTCCACGTTGTTGATATTAGTAGGCTCACCCCAAAGTCCGGATTCCACGGGGAACGGAGGTCTGACTGTCGGCTCGGGAGATCTGCCTTCCAGAGAGGCTATCAGGGATGTCTCCTCGCCACAGACAAAGGCTCCCGCTCCTCTGTGGATAGAAATATCGAAGTCGAAGCCGGTGCCGAAAATATCCTCGCCCAACAAGCCGTAATCGTTGGCCTGCTGGATCGCTTTAATCAGCCTTTCTCGGGCCAGAGGATATTCGTTCCTGATATAGATGTGACCGTGACAGGCCCTAATTGCTTTTGCGCCGATTATCATCCCTTCGAGCACCGAATGGGGGTCGGACTCGATTATGCTTCGATCCATGAACGCGCCCGGATCCCCTTCGTCGGCATTGCACACTATGTGCTTGGTGTCGCCTTTCGCCGCCCGGGCCAGCTCCCACTTCTTTCCCGTAGGAAAGCCGGCACCACCTCTTCCACGCAATCCCGACGTTTTTACCTCCTCTATTATTTGTTCAGGTGTCATCTGGGTAAGCGCTTTGGCCAACGCCGTGTATCCGTCTCGAGCAATGTATTCATCGATCTGTTCGGGATCAATCATCCCCCTGTTACGCAATGCAATCAGTCGCTGCTTGCTAAAGAAGCCGATGTCGCTCATCTTGGGGACTGGAAATTCCTCCGTGGGCGGAGTATATAGCAGCCGTTGTACAGGTCTTCCCTTGAGGAAATGCTCCTCGACCAGGTGAGCAATATCATCTTCTTTTAACAATTGATAAAAGATATCATCCGGCCTGACCACGGCCACCGGCCCCTGGGCACAAAAGCCGTTGCAGCCGGTCATCACAACAGCAACCTCATCCTCGAGATTGTGCTTTTTGAGCTCGCGTTCGAGCGACTCCTTTATTTTGAGAGACCCGTTTGAAACACAACCGGTCCCGGCACAGAGCATAACGTGTGTTCGATAGGATTTCATTCAATTATCTCCATTGCGCTTGGGTTCCTATCCGACGCGCTCGCTGCCGATGGCCAAAGCATACTCTTCGACCACCGTGCCTGATAAAACGTGATCGGAGAAGATCTTTCCGGCCTTCTCCTCGTCCAGATCAACGTACTTGATGGGGGCCTCTCCCTTAAGCTCTACGGTCATCATTGGTTCGCGGCTGCAAAGTCCGGCACAACCTGAAGTAGTGATGACAACGTCCTTCGCATCTTTTTCTTCAACCAGACCGAGCAATGCACTCATTATCTTTCTTGCGCCTGCGGCTATGCCGCACGTTCCCATATGAACCGTAACCTTCGCCCGCGCATCCCCATCACGCAAGTTCATTGTCCTGGCCATTCGTTCCCTGATCTTACCAAGGTCTTCCGGTTTAATCTTGGACATAGTTACCCTCTTTCAATCCTGATATTTGTCAATAAGTGCTGCTGCCTTTGCTGGGTTCATTTGGCCGTATAAGTCATCACCGACCGTAACTACCGGAGACAGGCCGCAACATCCCAGGCAGCGAACCGCATCCAACGTAAATTGCATGTCGGACGTCGTTTCTCCGGTCTCTATACCCAGCTCACGCTCGAGTCTATCGAGAATTCTCTGTGCGCCTTTGACGTGACATGCCGTGCCGGTGCAGACGGTGACTATATGTTTACCGCGAGGCTTGAGACTGAAACCCTTATAGAAAGTAGCAATTCTCAAGATGTGTTCTAACGGAATCTGCTTTACTTGGGAAGCCCTCATTAGAACGTTGGGGGGCAGCCAGTTGAATTCATCAGTGATGTCTTGAAGGATTGGTATGACGGTTTCCCGGCCACCATCGTATCTGCTAAGGATTTCATCCACCTTAAGACGTTCGTTGTCTCCTATCTCAATCTCTGCTGGTGGCGGCGGTTCAAGATAGACAATGTTTTTCACGAGGCAGTGTTCGACGCACTCGCCGCAGCCCGTGCACTTTTCCGGGTCGACGGAGCGGGCCTTCTTCCTGACGTGGACCTTGAAGTTGCCTGCCGTGCCTTCGATGGATTCGATTTCGGAATAGGTTAGTTTCTCGATATTCAAGTGCCCGCCGCAATCGACCATGCGCGGCGCAAGCGTGCACATCGCGCAGTCGTTCGTCGGGAACGTCTTGTCGAGCTGTGCCATCACCCCGCCGATAGACGGACCTTTTTCGACAAGATAGACCTTGTACCCCCCCTCAGCCAGGTCGATCGAGGCTTGCATACCTCCGACGCCGCCTCCAACTACAAGGACGGCTCCAACTTTTTGACCGGTTTCCTGATCCATTTACTTTCCACCCTGTATCTATTGCCAGATCAACTATCCTTTGGAAACGCCGGACAACAGCTCATCCGTGCTAACAAAATGCTTGTGCAATCCTAATTTGTCCGCCGGTACTCCCAACGCCAACCCCATAAGCTGCGTAAAGTAGAATATGGGCAGACCATAATGAACGTCGTATTCCCGTTCAATTTCCGCCTGCCGCGTGTCCAGATTTGCATGACACAGCGGGCAGGCAACGGCAATCGCGTTTGCCCCAACTGCCTTGGCCTCGGCAAGTATATCATTTGTCAGCTTGAGAACGACGTCGGTCCGACTCAGCGAAAGGGACCCGCCGCAGCAATCCGTCTTGCACGACCAATCAAGCGTGGTAATCCCCATGGAGCCAAGCACCTGGTCCATCGCCATTGGATACTCGCATTCATCGAATTGCATAACCTTTGACGGTCTGGTAAGCAAGCAGCCGTAGTAGCACACCACCTTAAGTTCGGGCAGTTGCTTTGTGACCGCCTCTGCAATATCTTGTTCGGAACTGAATATCTCAAGGGGATTGAGGACATTCATCGATTTGGGCAGCGGTTTTTCAAGAACTTGACTAATTTGGGCGGCTATCTCCGGGTCTTCCGAAGCTTCGTGTACTGCCGTCTTCAAGCGTGCAAAACACGAAGCACACGGAGCGACGACGTCGATCATCCCCATTTTCTCGGCCCGACAGAGACTTTCAAAAGGAAGCGCGAGTGACAGAAGCCTGGATGTGCAATGGGCGGGAGAAGTGCCGCAGCAGATCCACCCTTTGATTTCCTGAATCTCTACGCCAAGCTTTTGGCAAACGGCCCGGAATGACGTGTCGTACTCGGCGCCGGTCGAGTGAAGTGAGCATCCCGGATAGTAAGCATACTTAGCAGTCATAGTCTGCGGACCTCCCTGAATGTATCAATAACAGGGTTTTGGCTCATCGAGTGCATCTTTGGGGTATAGCGGTAGAGTTGTTTCACGTCATGCGTTCCGATTTTTCTTTTCGAGGCTCTTTACACGGCGAAATATTCTCCATGTTGTCCAGGCGCCGGTAAAGCTGGGAATCATCTTTAGCTTGCGTTTGAGGACCATTTTGATTCCCAGGCCCATGTCTTTGAAGAACTCGAAGGTCCTGAGCTTGAGGCCGAAGATCATGCCGAGTTCATACATTCGGCCGCACTTTTTGATATTGGCAAGCGCTGCTTTATTGAACGATGCGACTTGCGGGATAGCGGGCTTTACTCCCCGCCTGGTCGCTATGATTTTCACAGCGTCCATTACTTTCATGACATCGACATCCTGCGGACACCTGGTGGTGCAGGTCTCACACGATGCGCACAGCCAGACGGTCTTGCTTTTGAAGACGATCTCGTCCGCGCCGAGACGGATGGCGTGTATGATCTGGGCGGGCTTATAGTCCATAGCATAGGATACCGGACAGCCCGCCGCACACTTTCTGCATTGATAACATAGGTTCACATTCTGGCCGCTTTCGTCCATAACTGCCTGCGCCAGTTGCGGCTGTGGCCTAATCATTACATCAGGTTTCATTATCTATTCGTCTCTTTCTCCTATAACAGCAAGACGTCTCTCTCACACATAAGAGCGGCTACTCCTGCATTACGACGCACGACGTATGTGCACCCTGAAAGTCGCTCAAGAATCTCGGACACAACTCGATAGTATAGGAATTTGTTATTTTGGGCAATATAGCGAAACCGGGCAACTAAAAGTCCCCGGCGAAACCGGGTTAAGTTCAACCGATAACTGCTGCCTATTCGTTTTATGTACGCCCTCAAGTATCAATTTTCCTTATAGATTCATAAGTATTCTATCTAAGGTTTAGGTGGAATATTCAAAGCCAACTTCATTCCACCAAGTAGGCCAGCCCCACCAATAGGTGCTACATCGGGTTATAACTACGTTTCCGGTATTGGGAAGTTGGCGTCATCTTCTCAATATTCTCAAAAAAAGCAAGAGAAATTTTCTCGTTGTAGAGAAAAACAGCGATGGCGGGCGCGTCGAATCTTCTAACTTGCTATTTGTGCAGCGCTTATGTGCATTTTTGAGCGGGCCGGCCCGAGCATCAGCCCAATCAGCAAAAACGTTCTTGCCTTCAAATACTAATAGCAGGCACTTTCCTGAATCGACCATAGCATCCGCTATTTGTCTGATTTTCTGTTCATCTATGTCAGCTTCAAAAGCATTTTAGCTATTCCATCCCATCGGTGGAGTAAGGGCGAGCTTATTATCGAGTATTGCCGGTTACAGCTTCCCGAGCCGCTGAGAGACTAAGGCTTGGTAACCGTTCACGGGGTGATATGTTGAATTTTGGGCGTTTTTCGTCATTGCGAGGAGCGAAGCGACGAAGCAATCTCGATTTTCGAGTGTTTGAGATTGCCGCGGCCTTTGAAAGAGG
>JAGMDR010000183.1 GCA_023128595.1 Planctomycetota bacterium
TTTTCGAAGTCGAAGCCCATCGCAGGGTCGGTGTAGCCGATTTTCTTGATAGTGTCGCGGACGACTGTTGGGATGTCAACGACTGCTTTTGTTGTGATTTCGCCGGCAACCACAACCAAGCCGGTTGTTACCAGCGTTTCGCAAGCGACTCTGCTTTTTGCATCCTGTGCGAGCATTGAGTCCAGGATTGCATCGGATATGTGGTCGGCGATTTTGTCGGGATGGCCCATTGTCACGGACTCACTGGTGAAGAGATACTCATTCGTGTCACAATGGGGATTGCTGGACATCATTTTCTTTGCCATTCGTTGCATGTCCTTATTAGTAATTGATCATTCTCTGGTCAAGAGCAACAAAGCGCGCCCCTTTTCCGGTTTATCGGTGGCCCTTGTTACCGTAAAGGCCGGAATAAGACGACATGATAAGAAATGCCGCCACGCAGTCAAGTTAAAAAAGTAGTTGCGAGTTGGAGGCTTGCCGAATCGATCGATTACTACCTGCTCCGACTATCGTTGAGTCTCCAATCATACTTCAAATCCTTAACGGAGTAGTTCCCCACTTCGAGAAAGGACGCGTCCCGCTCGGAAACATAATTGGCAATGAAGTTCAGGATAGCACGGATTGCCGGCGGTTTATCTTTGAACTTCTTGTTTGTGGCGAACTTGCTCACAAGTTCTTTGCCATGCCAGGTCGGTGCGAGCAGAGCAGAAAGATATACCCTTTGCCTGTCTCTATCTATTTTGAATGCGCGGGGGCTGGACAAAAACCTCTTGGTTTGGTCTTCTAACTGCTCATCGAGCTTGTGTCCATAGTACGGCTCATTGTGCAAAGGTGGCCCCGAAAGGCTCGCATACGATATGGCAAAAAAAATGCGCGGATCGGCAAACGCTTTGCGGAAAAACCGCTCTTCAACTGCTGCGAGCGTAAATTGCTCATCCATCACCATGAACTTATACGTATCCCATTTTCGCGTCCCAATTTTTCCCACCGGCGCGATGTGCCTGATATCCGTTGGATCCCACATAATACGAAACCAGGGCTTTGACTCGATAGGATAGTTGCGCACAATTATGTGCAGCAGTTTTATGTTATACGCGTTGATCCAGAAGGCGATTTTGTCATCTTTGGACCAAGATTTGTATTCATTATGGTCCAGCCTGTCGAATTCGCTCAACAGTCTTCTTAATTGGGAGCGTTTCAGCTTGAGCCTGCGGTAGTCAACCATTCCATCTTTGTCGACAAAATTCTTGAAGATGTCGGCGCACTTGTCGTGAAAAGAAACCCTCGACAGAATCTCGGGCTGATTAGGTTCTGCCTCGTTGCGCTCTACCGGAACAGTTTCAAGCCCATTTGGCTCGGCCATCTCAGACTCGACCTGAGCAGATTCCAGATCATTAGGTTCTGCCACTGGAACTTTGTCTTCCGGTGGTTCTGTATCGATAAGTTCAAGCTCATTAGGTTCAGGTATTGAAGGCTCGATAGGCTCAGTCTCAGCAGATTCAGGCTCATTAGGTTCAGGTATCGGAATCTTGGCGGATTCAAGCTCATTGGGTTCAGGTATCGGGGGCTCGGTGGGTTCAGGCTTGGCAAGTTCAAACTCATTGGGTTCGGGAACTGCTGGAAGCTGGACTTGCACGGGTTCGACCTTCGTAGGTTCGAGATCGTTAGGTTCAGGCGTTGGGAGCTCGACTTTCGGACTTTTTTCCAGTTCAACTGGCTCGGGCTCTGCCGGGGAGCAGCCGGCGATAGAAATCAACATAGTCAACAAAGTTATAAGAATGATAAGATGCTTAGCCATTCCTTGCTTCCGATAAATAGTAACGCAGTTCTATACTTAGGATAAGGTATCAAATAATAAATGCAACGATTCGTTACTGGTTTTTATCGAACTTTTAGCAGCAACGCTTGACTATGGATGGGAGCTTTTTGGTCGGCTGTAGCCTTGTTTCTTGTACGTCTCCAGCAGCGTTCTCAGGCGTTTGACAATACCAGGGTGTTTGTCAAATAGGTTATCTTGCTCTGCGGGGTCATCATCGAGATTATACAACTGTCCTGGCCTGTCGGCTTTGGGGCCACTGCCGCTGGGCCGGACCCAGCCACCTGAGTCCTGGTTTTCGAGGATCAGCTTCCAGGGGCCCTGGCGGATCGCAAATACGCCGTATACAGAGTGAGACACAATCGCTTCGCGAATCGGCTTGTCGAGCCTCCGGCCTACAAGAGCGGGCAGAATGTTATAACTATCCTGGCCGGCATTGTCGGGCAGCTTGTGGCCAAGAATCGCCGCGCAGGTGCCCATCAGGTCCGTGAGGCATATCGGCTCGTCGCTGATCGTGTTGGGTTCTATCCTGCCCGGCCAGCGTGCGATGAAGGGGATACGGTGGCCACCTTCCCAGGTGTGTGATTTGTGCCCGCGAAGATTACCTGCGGACTTGTGGTCATTCGCCCCGTGTCTCGGCCCATTGTCACTTGTAACGATGAGCACCGTGTTGTCAGCCGCCTGCGTACGCTCCAGTGCTTCCATGACCTGTCCCGCACACCAATCGACCAAGACGACCATATCGCCGCGAGGTCCGGCTTGGCTCTTGCCCCGAACGAACGCCGGCGGTAGCCATGGTGCATGTGGCGATGAAAGGGCCAGATATACGAAGAAAGGCCGGTCCGGACTCTTTTTCCTGCTTCTTTCAATGAACCTAACGGCTTTGTCGGTGAATGTCGGATCCACATCCTCCAGCGCATATCCTGGAGCGACCAAACCGGGACGCGGGCGATAATCCGGATGCTTATTCTTGTCGACAAAAATCGGCTTGTTCGGAATCCCGACGGTGTGCCTGTTCTCGATATAACAAAATGGCCCATCGATGGTTGAACACGCAGCGGTGTAGTACGCGTAATCAAAACCAAGATCCGTAGGCCCACCATGGATAGGCTTTGTGAAATCCACGTTCATGCCTTTTTGGGCGTCCCCGTCTTGCCACGAGCCTTTGAAGTGAGCCTGTGCATCTTTCCAGGTACCCACATATCCGTTATGCCTCGTCCAGCCCAAGCCCAGATGCCACTTGCCAATACATGCGGTTGTGTAGCCCTGTTTCTTCAGGAACGAGGCGGCTGTCATGCGGGTGGGTTCGATCAGTGGATTCGTATAGCCGCCCACGACACCGCTTCTGAGCCACGTTCGCCAGCAGTATCGGCCCGTTAGGACACCATAACGCGTGGGCGTACAGACGGCTGACGGAGAATGCGCGTCTGTAAATCGGACGCCCTGCTTGGCCAGTCGATCCATGTCTGGTGTCGGGATTCTCGAATCAGGGTTGTAGCAGGTCACATCGCCGTAGCCCATATCATCAGCCATTATGAACACTATGTTGGGCCTTTTCGTAGTCGGCTCATTTGCGAATAGCTCCGGATTGCCCATCCATCGCGATATTGCCATCGCTGCCGGTCCCAGGCCCATAGCCTTGACAAATTCTCGCCGGTTTATTCTGCCTCTCATAAGAACACCCCTTGTAAAATTGCTCGCTGCATCCAAGCAGACAACCTAAAAATCACGGTGCGCTAAGTTGAAATATCCGAATATT
>JAGMDR010000184.1 GCA_023128595.1 Planctomycetota bacterium
GCCGGGATGTTCTTCTATTCGAGCGACCTTGAGACGGCCAGGCGGGATTTCAAAACGCTCGTTGATTTGGCCGTGAGGGCTGCCCCGCCTTGCCGGGCAAAGGTGCACTTGGCTAAATTCACCGACGACAAATTCGCCGTCGCCTTCATCTACCCGGCAGAGTACGATGACGAGGTAAGCTCCTATCTCTCAGAAGGCGATTACAAGACAAGCGGCGCCGCCGAAGGCGGAACCGGAGCGGTGCAGAGATACTACGATTCGGCCGCCGAGATCCTCGACAGACACCAACTGTTCGCCAAATCCGAATCGATAAGCAGAACCGCCGAAGAATTACTCGCCTCGGTGAAACTGGCCGTCCAAAGATAAACTACAGTTGTTAGTGAGTAGTATTTAGTGAATAGCATAGATATCGGATAGCGCATCACATCCAATGGCCGAAAGACCCGCTAAAAAGATCAAGAGCTTCAAGGACCTACAAATCTGGAGAAAAGGTATAAGGCTGGTCGAAGATGTCTATACTGCTACCAAGACTTTTCCAAAGGAAGAAACATATGGCTTGACAAGCCAACTGAGACGTTCTGCCGTCTCAATACCTTCAAACATTTCAGAAGGGTTTGCCAGACTGCATAACCGAGAGTATAGGCAATTCTTGTACGTATCTCTTGGGAGTTGTGCCGAGCTTACTACCCAAGTCATCATAGCCACGGGCTTAGAATACATCGGTAGTCGTGAGGCTCACGTGCTGTTAGGCAGCATTGAAGAAATCAGCAAAATGACAATGGGACTAATCAAAAAGCTAAATCCCAACGCTTAAACACTAACGACTAAATACTAACGACTAAACACTAACGACTAAACACTAACGACCAACAAATGTCCTTCCGCAGAAAAATGGATCAGACCATAAGCTATATTGCAGGCGGCATTCTATCCGTATTCGGCAAGGCTCCGCGCAAGCCCACCACTGACGATTTGAGCCGTGCCGACTTCAAAACCAGCACCCAGCGCCTGGGCGTCCGGTTCACCGAAAAGATTCGCAATGTCTTTCGCTTCAAATGGATTAAGCGAGCCTCAAAACCTTAGAACAGATGCCGCTACGACAGCGTATATTAAAAGCGCCCAACACGAATATATTCTCACTATCTGTCATTCCCGCGAAAGTGGGGATCCAGAACTGCGAGCATTTGCGCTCTCAGCTTCGTTCGGGTATCGAGTTTCGATATTCGGACTTGTTACGAGATACGAAATGCGAGATACGAGAAACGAAAATCCGCCCGGCGAGCCGCCCGTGCTCAGCCGGAACGCCCTGACCGTCCTGCAGAGCAGGTACCTCATCAGGGACGACAAGGGCAGGTGCATCGAAACGCCGGCCCGGATGTTCAGCAGAGTGGCGTCGCTCGTAGCCGGCGCCGAGGCCAAATATGGAGCAGCCAAAGCCGAAGTCCGCAAATGGCACAAAGAATATTACGATTTGATGGCCTCGCTGAAGTTCCTGCCCAATTCCCCGGCCCTTATGAACGCCGGACGCCGAGGAATGCTTAGCGCCTGCTTTGTCCTGCCGGTCGAGGACAGCATTGAAGGGATATTTGAGGCGATCAAGCAGACCGCTTTGATTCAGCAGGCCGGCGGCGGTACGGGTTTTTCCTTCGACAGATTGAGGCCTACCGGCGACCGAGTCGCCTCCAGCGGCGGAACAACATCCGGGCCGGTCAGTTTTTGGCGAGTCTTCTCCCAGACCACCGAGGCGATTCAGCAGGGGGCCTTTCGCCGAGGCGCCAATATGGGTATGATGGGCGTCGAGCACCCCGACATTCTAAAATTCCTGCACGCCAAGCAAAACTTAAAGGCCTTCACCAACTTCAACATCTCCGTTAAGCTCACCGACGCCTGGATGAAAAAGGTCCTCAAGTCCGGCCGCTCGCCGCACATCGTGATAAATCCCCGAACGCAGCAAAGATACCTATTGCCGCGGCGAATCGACTTCGCAACCTACACGATAAACGACCTGCACGAGCTGCCGGCCGAAGCTAAACCCGCATCAAAACTTGC
>JAGMDR010000185.1 GCA_023128595.1 Planctomycetota bacterium
CCTGCAATTTTGCAGAACTCATTGACAGTAGGATACAAAGGAGAGCGTTATGGGACAAGAACAAAGGGGCATCGACTCGCTCATGAGCGAGGACCGCACGTTTGGCCCGCCGACGGAGATACAGGCCGATGCCCATGTGAACAGCGCCGAACAGTATCAGCAGATGTGGGAGAAGTCTGTTAACGATCCGGACGGCTTCTGGCTCGAACAGGCAAAGAGCATTGACTGGTTCAAGGAGCCTACGAGGAGCCTGGAATACACGTGGGACACAAAGAGCCGGAAGATCGAGCACAGATGGTTTGCCAATGGTGAGCTAAACGTCTCATACAACTGCCTGGACCGGCACCTTGGGACGCCGATTGCGAAAAAGACCGCGCTGCTGTGGCAGGGCGAAGCGGAAGACGCCGTCCGGAAGCTCACATACAAGGAGTTGTACAAAGAAGTCTGCAAATTCGCCAACATTTTGAAGTCGAAGGGTATCGGCAAGGGAGACCGCGTGGCGGTCTATATGCCGATGGTCGTCGAGCTGCCTGTAGTTATGTTAGCGTGTGCCCGTATAGGCGCGATTCACTCGGTGATCTTCGGCGGGTTCAGTGCCGATGCAATCGAAGGCCGCATCAACGACTCCGACTGCAAGATGCTTATCACTTCCAATGTTTCTCTCCGCGCCGGCAAGCACATACCGCTCAAGGGTATTGCGGACGAGGCCTTGAAGAAGACACCTACGATAGAGAGCGTCATAGTCGTAAAGGTCAGCGATGATCCCTGCGATATGCAGGACGGCCGCGACCTCTGGTATCACGACGAGATGGAAAACGCCGCCGAGCAATGCGAAGCTGAGCGAATGAACGCCGATGACCCGCTGTTTATCCTCTACACGTCCGGCTCAACCGGCAAGCCCAAGGGCGTTGTCCACACAACCGGCGGGTACCTGCTGCATACCTCCATAAGTCACAAGCTCATTTTCAACATCCACGACGACGACATTTACTGGTGCACCGCCGATATCGGCTGGGTTACAGGACATAGCTATATTGTCTATGGCCCACTTGCGAACGGCGCCACATCACTGATGTTCGAGGGGGTTCCCACGTACCCGGACGCCGGGCGTTTCTGGCACATCTGCGACAAGTTTGATGTAACCGTTTTCTACACGGCGCCGACGGCTATTCGGGCACTTATGCGTCTTGGGGATGAATGGCCCGCCAAGTATAAGCTCAACACAATGAGGATTCTCGGCTCGGTGGGAGAGCCGATCAACCCCCAAGCGTGGATGTGGTATTACGAGAAAATCGGTCGCAGCAGGTGCCCCATCGTGGATACCTGGTGGCAGACGGAAACGGGCGGCTTTATGATTACGCCGATGCCGGGCGCTCATACGTTGAAGCCGGGCAGCGCAGGCAGGCCTTTCTTCGGAGTTGATGCCGTTGTCCTGCGAGACGATGGGAGCCAGTGCGATGTGAACGAAGGCGGCAAGCTCTGCATACGCAAGCCGTGGCCCGGAATGATGAGGACAATGTGGGGCGACCATGAGAGGTTTGTCGATACATACTTCACGATGTTCGACAACGTCTATTTTGCCGGCGACGGCTGCCGCATTGACGAGGACGGCGATTACTGGCTAATGGGTCGAATTGACGACGTGGTCAACGTATCCGGCCATCGTATCGGTACCGCCGAGGTCGAAAGCGCGCTGGTGAGCCACGCGAAGGTTGCCGAGGCCGCCGTTACGCCGATGCCGCATGAGATCAAAGGACAGGCTCTTTACGCCTTTGTTACGCTCGTGGCCGGCGTCGATGAAACCGACGAGTTGAAAAAGGAGCTCCGTTTGCACGTGCGCAAAGAGATTGGTCCTATCGCGACACCCGAGGCGATTCAGTTTGCCCCGTCGCTGCCAAAGACCCGCTCCGGCAAGATTATGCGGCGAATCCTGCGCAAGATTGCCGAGAAGAACACAGACAATCTGGGGGATATTTCGACACTCGCCGACCCGAGCGTGGTCGAAGCATTGATTAAGGGCCGGGGAGAATAAGTTTTTCAATTCACAGATTACCTACCGGGCGTGCGTCAAAAGCGCACGTGCGGTCTGCAACCAGTAAAGGAAAACCATAGATGAGTAACGACAGTACTTCAGTGTCATCAGAGATCAAGATCAATGACGGTTCTCGTCAAAGCACTTCACCATACCATTGAGGCGGCAGAGGCGTGAGTCGGTTGCAGGCACTTGTATGAATGTGAATAACCCGAACGTCTCTTGTTTGGGCCTTCTTTGTTGTAACGGCTAAAGTCCGTGGACGGGGAATATTTTCGCCTGAATGGCTTGGAGTGTCGCCTCGAGTGCAGGTTCGACCGTATCTCGCTGCTCTTTGCTTACAGCGAGCGTCCTGTCCCGCAAGCCCCCCTGCCAGTCCGTGCTTTCGAGCATAACACCGCCAACAGGAGGACCGGCTGCGTGGTCGGTGTCGGCGCCGGAGAGCACCGTCCAGGCCAGAGCCCAGGCCCTTACGGTATTCTCGACGTTGTACCCCCCGCCGCCGGTCATAAGGATGGGTCTGTCGTAGGTCAGCAAATGGTTGATGATCTCGGCGTAAACATTATTGGTTAACTGCAGATGAGCGAGAGGGTCGCCCGCAAGGGTGTCGGCGCCTAACTCAAAAACGAACACATCCGGGTTATACGCGCCCGCCAACGGTGGAACGACCGCCTCAAATGCCTTCAGGTAGGCCTCGTCGTAGGCGCCCACCGGCAAAGGAACGTTCACACAATAGCCTTCACCCGCGCGGGCTCCGATCTCGTCGGCGAATCCCGTTCCCGGAAACAGCGTTTGGGGATTCTGGTGGAATGATATGGTCATCACATCGCAGCGATCGTAAAACGCATAGGCAACGCCGTCCCCGTGGTGGACATCCACATCAAGATATAAGACCCTCTTTCCTTTCTCAGCAAGGACTATGCACGCCAGAGCCACGTCGTTTATGTAACAAAAACCCGACGCCTGTTCGGGCCCGGCGTGGTGGAATCCGCCCGACGGATTGAACGCCACCTCGGCAGAGCCCGAAAGGATGAGCGCGGCGGCGGTAAGCGTGCCGCCGGCAGCCAAAACCGGGTAGTCATACATCCCGGCGAAGACGGGACAATCCAAAGTGCCGATACCCATATTAAGGGCCTCAGTGTCCCACCGACCTCTGGCAGCGCTTCTAAGGACGTGAAGGTAACGGGCTGAATGGAACTTTTTCAGAACGATTCGCTCGGCGGCAGCAGGGGCTACTTCGCTCCGGCCGTCGCCGGATAGCAGGCCCATGGAATTCAGGACTTTTCTTACCTGCCCGGCCCGGTCCGTACTAAACGGACAATCGGCAGGGTAGCTGAACTTTTCCAGTTCGCCCGAATGAATAAATGCAGCTTTCTTCGTCGCCAAAGGCTACTCCAGTTCCGGTTTTCTTGCCAAATCGTACGTAATGCTGTAGAGATCGCCGTCGAATTCCGTGTTTACCTTGTAGCCGGAGTTGTGGAAAATCGCAAGCATTGGTTTGTTCTTAGGGAGGACTTTTGCATAGAAGCGTTTGACGCCGCGCTGCTTAGCGATCTGGGTTATGTAGTCCAGCAGAAAAGTCCCCATTCCCTTTTGCTGCCATTCATCCTGAACAAGAAAAGCTACTTCGGCCGCCTGCGTTTGGGGATCGAGGAAATACTGGGCGATGGCGACTATCTCTTCGCCGGAAGCACTGGGAACGACCCCTACGATTGCGAAATTCTTCTTGTAGTCGATATTCGTAAGATGTTGAATCTGACGGTGCGGAAACGCAACCGTACGAGCTAAGTAGCGAGTCGTAACAGACTGGTCACTCAGCGAGTACAGCATTTCAGCAAGGGCCGGCTCGTCGGTGGGTTTGATGGGCCTGAAGAATATCTCCGTGCCATCCCGCAGGGTAGAATGATGCTCTAATTCCTTAGGGTAGCTTAGCTTGTCCCACTCCAGCTCAATCTGGTCCTGATAGATGTAGTTTTTGGCCTTGGCCGCCTGCATTAGCTCCGTCCGGAATTTGGGATGGGCAATTTGGATTAGGTCAAGGACCCTTTCTCTGATGCTTTCGCCGTGCAGATAGGCAACTCCATATTCAGTAACCACATAGTGGACATCGCCCCTTGTAGTTACAACTCCGGCGCCTTCGGTCAAATGCGGCACAATCCTGGAGACGCGCCCATCTCTCGCGGTGGACGGCATTGCGATGATCGCCTTGCCCCCCCTGCTTCGGACAGCACCACGAGTAAAATCGACCTGTCCACCGATACCGCTGTAGAATTGGTGGCCTAATGAGTCCGAGCACACCTGCCCTGTCAAATCAATCTCTAATCCGACATTGATCCCGACCATTTTCTCGTGCTGGCCGATGATGTTAACGTCATTTACGTACTCGCTCGGATAAAATTCAAAAAAAGGGTTGTTGTCAATGTAATCGTACAGACGTTTCGACCCCATACAAAAGCTCGCGACGACTTTGCGACGATTGATGGTCTTCTTGGCACAGGTAATTGCGCCGCACTCAATCAGATCAATAATCCAGTCGCTGAACATCTCCGTGTGAATGCCAAGGTCCTTCTTGTCCTTCAGGAATTCGGCAAGAGCTTGGGGAATCCGACCTATGCCACATTCTACCGTACTGCCGTCTTCGACAAGCCTGGCGATGTTTTGGCCGATAGCACCTAACGTTTCATCAGGCTCCGGTATGGGAATTTCTATTACGTCCTCGTCGTAAGGGACCAAAACGTCAATAGCGTTGATGTGAAGAAAGCTGTCGCCAAACGTTCTTGGCATACGACTGTTGACCTGTGCAACGACATATTTGGCATTGGCTGCTGCGGACTTGACGATGTCAACGGACACGCCGAGACTGCACAGGCCGTTCGCGTCGGGAGGCGTCACACTAATCAGGGCAACATCGATTGGAATCCGGCCTGTCTCAAACTCAAGTGGTATCTCAGACAGGAAGATCGGCGTGTAGTCTCCGATACCTTTATGCAGTGCATCGCGGACATTGTCGGCGATGAAGAAACTGTTCATCTTGAACTTCTCGCGGAACTTCTCCTCGACATAGGGAGCGGCCCCCATCGTCAGAAGATGGACTATGTGGGCGTCGTAGATGTGATTGGAGTGCTGGACCAGAGCCTGCACGAGGTGCTGCGGCTGGCCGCAGCCCGTCCCTATGAAGATACTGTTGCCGGACTTGAGGAGCTTCATCGCTGCCGGAGCCGTCCTCAGTTTGTCCTTGTACTTGTCTTTCCAGTTAAATTCCTGCATATCACGGCTCCAAAGTGATCCTGGCATCGACGGCAATCGGAGTCGTACCCTCGGGGCCGATGACGTAGGGGTTTATGTCCATCTCCTTGATCTGGGGGAACTCCGTGACCAATTGCGAGAGTCTTTGCAACCCTTCGGAAATCCTGTCTATATCCACGCCAACGTCGCCTCTTACGCCTTGTAATATTCTATACGTCTTTGTGTTGATAAGCATTTGTTTCGCTTCCTGGGCCGTTAGAGGAGCCAGGTAGAAAGATACATCTTTGAGCACCTCCACCATTACCCCCCCCATACCGAACATCATCAGCGCGCCAAAGTGAGGGTCGCGATTCATTCCAAGAATAACTTCTTTCCCCTTCCTGCACATCTCCTGAACGAGGACGCCAAGAATGTGTGCATCCGGAAGCTTCTTAGGTATCCGATATATCATCAGGTCAAATGCATCTCTGACTTGCCGCTCGCTATTGAGGCCGATCTTTACGCCGCCCACGTCGGATTTGTGTAATATGTCCGGTGACCAAATCTTCAGCACGACGGGATACCCTAACTGCTGGGCTATGTTTGCGGCCTGATCGGCCGTAGTAGCGATAGAGCCTTTTGGTGTCACAAAACCGTATGCTTCAAGAATCTCCTTGGATTCGGTCTCGCCTATCTCAAGAATCCTCTGTCGCAAATGCCTCTCGACAATGTTCTCAACCTTGCGGCGATTAACAGGAAACAGCTTCACAACTCGTTTTGGCTTAGACAGCCATCCAACGTAGCGAACCATGGCGTCTATTGTGGCAACGGCACTTTCCGGTGAATCGTACTGCGGAACTCCGCCCAGACGCAAGACTTTCACTCCCTCCTCGACCTTAGCGGCACCGAGGAAGCAGGCAAGAACAGGCTTGGTGGGCTTGCGACGTGAGACTTTCACGATAGCCTCGGCCGTGGCGGCCGATTCGGTCATCGCTTGCGGCGTCAAGAGCACCAAAACGACATCGACATCAGGATCGTCCAGAACAACGTCGAGGGCAAACTCATACCGATCTGCAAGTGCGTCGCCGAGAACATCTACGGGATTGTGCAAATTGGCTGCGGGTGGCAGCCTCGATGTCAATTTGCTTACCGTATCGCCATCGAGTTTGGCAAAGGTAAGCCCCTTTCGTTCGACGGCGTCCGCCGCCATAATTCCGGGCCCGCCTGCATTGGTGACTACGGCCACCCTTGGACCGGCAGGCAGCGGCTGATTCGCAAAGGCCTGAGCGTAATCAAACTGTTGCTTGATCGAATCACACCTTATTATCCCCGAACGTTCAAATGCAGATTCATACGCTGTTTCGCTGCCGGCAAGGCTTCCCGTATGGGAAGAGGCCGCCTTTGCGCCGGCCTGCGTTCCTCCGGATTTCATCAGGAGTATCGGCTTTATGTGAGAAATCTGTTCTGCCAGCCTTACAAAAGCATTGCCGTCGCTGATGCTTTCAAGATAGCCGGCAATGACTTTCGTTTCATCGTCGGCAGCTACAGCCTCTATTAAGTCCAGTTCATCAACATCTGCCTTGTTGCCTATGCTGACAAGCTTGCTGAATCCAATATCGCTTGCGTTAGCCATATCAAGGATAGCAGCAAGCAGCGCCCCGGACTGTGAGAGATACGCAATGGCGCCTGCTGCGGGAAGATCGCCGCCAAAACTGGCATTCAGATTATTTGCCGGGACAATCAGCCCCAGGCAGTTCGGCCCGATGACTCTGATGCCGGCCTGCTTTGCAATTTGAATGACCTGCTCTTCAAGAGCCCTGCCCTCTTTGCCGACTTCCCTGAAAGCGGCGGTAATAATGATGACCGCCTTGACCCCAACCTTTGCGCATTGCTGCATTACGGACGGGACAATCTTGGCCGGAACGATAATAATGACAAGGTCCGGGGTATCTCCGATAGACTCAAGCTCCGGGAAGCATTTCAGGCCTTCAATAGTGTCCGCCTTGGGATTGACCGGAAAAATCCTGCCCCCATACCCGGCCTCCATCATATTGGCTAAAATCTCATAGCCAACTTTACTTTTCTGCCGGGATGCACCCACAATCGCAACAGATCGCGGATTGAAAAAGCTCTCAAGAGCCATATCAACAAAAGTCCTTTCTGAACCAATAAGGTTCCCTAAGAACCCGGTATTATACAGTATAGTACCGGCCTTTTCAAAGTTTTTCATAATCTATTGAGTGGGCACGGACAGCTTACCCCCTGCCATGTAAGCAAGCCCGGAACAAGGCTTGAGGCCCGGTTCGAGAGGGCTATAATTAGGGAAATCGGGCCGGCTGGATTTTCCACTTGCGTTTGCCGGACTAATCGAAGATGTTAAAGGATTTGGGGACTGACCTTATGAGGCAATCCGCTACGGAACAGTTACAACAAATTCCCGGTGTGGGCGAACGAACCGCCCAGGACCTGCGGGCAATCGGCATCAGCCGTGTAGATCAGCTCAAGGGACGCAAACCCGAACGGCTTTATCGAAAACTGTGTGATTTCAAGGTCGGTCCCGTTGATAAGTGCATGCTCTACATATTTCGCTGCGCCGTGTACTATGCGTCAACTAAAGAGCACGACCCAAACTTATTGAAATGGTGGAACTGGAAAGATAGAGATTAAGTCCGCCCAATTCGTTGTACAAGAGCATACGAGGCAAGGCAAACCCGCTCACTGGGATTTGATGCTCGAGGCCGGCGGAGCTTTGCGGACGTATCGGCTTGAGCTGCCGCCGGGCCGATTACTCCAGCGGTCAACTACCGCGATGAGAATCCCCGACCATCCGCCTAAGTTTCTAAGCTACCAGGGAAGTGTCAACAAAGGACTCGGCAGCGTCCAAATAGTCGATTCGGGAACATATCAACTGCTCAGTGAAACCGGCGAACTGCTCCAACTGGAGATGGAAGGAAAGGTTCTAAGGGGGCGATTTCGCCTTGCCCATATCGAGGGCGACAGGTGGAAATTCGGGCGGTGTCAAGATAATGCAAAAGTACAATAGTATGAAGTCCGGTCTGCGGATCTGTGCGGTTACTTTCTGAGTTCCGGTATATCCGGCTCGACGTGCACAATGATATTAGTGGGCCAGGTAATCTGCTCGTGCACGGCCTTTTCCAGGCGTTCGGCTATTTCGTGGGCGGCGGCCACGTTCAAAGTGGGGTCCACGAGGATATGCAGGTCGAGGAAGACCTCCCTGCCAACCATGCGGGTGCGGAGCTGGTGCCACTGGCGAATCGACGAATCGGAATTGATTATGTCCTTTATGCGATCAATTGTCTCCGGGTCGATAGCACCCTCGGTCAGCTCGCGCAGCGAAGTGCTAATTATGCCCGCGCCCACCCAGACGATCATAAGGCCAACGGCAATAGCTGCGACCTGATCGCCGTGGGTGAAATTGAATTCCAGCGATATAAACCCAATCGCAACCGCCACCGAGCTCAAGGCATCGCTGCGATGATGCCAGGCGTTGGCGTAAAGCGCGGAACTGTGGGATTGGATGGCGACTTTTCGTGTGATTCTGTAGAGCCATTCCTTCGCGGCAATCGAGACAGTTGCGGCTATTAGAATCGCGATGTGAGGAGAGGTAGCTTCGTCTCGGGCAATGGCGCCGGTGGCATGGTAAATCATCGCTCCCCCTACAACAACCAAAACAATGGCAACTGAGACGGCGGAAAAAGTCTCGAGCCGCCCGTGGCCGTAAGGATGGGACTGGTCAGCCTTTTTCGAACCGAAATGCAAGCCGAGGAGGATGGCCCCGTCAGTGGCCATGTCGGAGAATGAGTGAATCCCGTCTGCAATCAGTGCAAGTGAGCCGCTCAGCGTACCTACGACGAACTTAACAACACATAGCCCTGTGTTCGTTGCAATACTCAGGTACGTGACTGATTTTATTCTTTTGCCATCGCCTTTTTCTTTGTCGCTGTGCATCGGTGGGTCAGCCCAATACTTCGCTACGAATTGCCATAACCGCATCGACATATTTGCGGGCGATGTGCCGGTTTTCGGCTTCAACTATGGCCCTGACTACCGGCTCGGTATTACTTGCTCTGATATGCAGCCACCCATCGTCAAAATCGAACCGACAGCCGTCGCTGGTATCGATTTTGGCATTGGCGAAAGTACGTTTCGCCAGATTCAGGATCTGCTGCACCTGGTCATTGTCTGCGGCGAATTTCTCCTTAGTCATATAGTAGCCGCCGATTTCATCGACCAACCTGGCGATCGTTTTTCCGGTCTCGGCCATCAATTGCAGAACCAGCGCAATCCCAACAAGACTGTCGCGAATCGGACCTACCCGCAAATCTATCACACCCCCGTTGCCTTCGCCTCCAATAACGCAATCATATTCGAGCATTGCCGCGGCGACATTGGCCTCGCCTACGGGCGTGCGAATGACCTGGCAGCCGGCCTTTTCGGCTACATCGTCAATCATTCTCGACGTAGAAAGATTCGTTGCAGCTTTGCCGGTTCTTTTGCTGAAAACATACTTAGCCGCGAGCGCGAGGGTATATTCTTCGCCGATATAGGTTCCGGCTTCATCGACAATCGCCAACCTGTCGGCATCGGGGTCCTGTGCAAAACCTATTTCGGCCCGCTCCGACTTCACCGCATCACACAGGCCCGTCAAGTTCTCGGCGGTCGGCTCGGGGGTGTGGGCAAACCGGCCGGTAGGTTCGTCATTTATCGCCGAAACGCGACAGCCAAGCTCGGCAAGCAGCTTTTTCGTGACCGGCCCCCCTGCTCCATTGACACTGTCGAGAACAACCTTGAACCCTTTCGCGGCGATGGCTTCTTTGTCGACAATCGCCAAGACCCTGCCTACGTGAACGGCATCGGTTTGCTCATTGGAGCTTATCCGGCCGCAATCAGTCGAGTCGGCCAGGTCAAAGCGTTTTTCTAAAAAACACTTCTTGATTTGCTCGGCGGCATCCTGCGGCGGGGCCATACCGCTGCCGAGCAGCAGCTTTATACCGTTATATTCAATTGGGTTGTGCGAAGCGGTGATAACCACTCCGCCTGCACAATCCACATGCCTGACCATAATGCCTACGCCGGGCGTAGTCACGAGGCCCAAGTCAATTACGTCGATTCCGACGGCAGAGAATCCCGCTGCGACGGCGGAACCGAGCATTTGGCCGCTGGGGCGAGAATCCCTCCCGATGCACACGGATAATTTCTTGTCTTTCTTATCGGCGCCGCCTTTTAGAAAGGTTGCGAATGCACGGCCGTAGTCGGCGGCAACAGAAGCAGTGAGGTTCTCGCCGACGAGGCCCCGCATCCCGCTGATACTTATTATTAGTTGCGCCGGCATACTAAAATCCAGAAAAGTGTTTTCAAAGGGCACGGTCAGTTGCCGAGGGCCTTGTGCGGCGATGAATCAGTCCAGCCTGCAAACGTAAATTTCGTTTACGAAGTCAAGCTCGCCCAGCTCTTGGATTGCCTTTGCCTCGGGCTCTTTGTCAAGGCTGACGACGAGAGCCGCCTTTTGCTCGGCCAGTTTCTGCCCGACACCCATCGTGCAGATATTGATATTGTGCCTGCCGCAAACTGTTCCGACGGCCCCGATTACGCCGGGCTTGTCGTCATTAAATATGACGAGCACAGGCCCCTGCGGCGTCATTTCAATATTGAAGCCGTCAATTTCAATTATTCGCAGCAGCGTTCCGCCGAAGACTGAGCCGGTTACGGTGCGTGTAACCTTATCGGTAACAACTCCGGCACTGAAGCTCGCCGAGACGTCCTTGGCCTCGACATTTCTTGTCTCGTCTATGCTTATGCCCCGCTCTTTCGCCAGAACAGAGACATTGACGACATTCAGAGGCAAATCGAAGTGCTTCTGGAGCAATCCGATTGCGAAATTGGAAGTGACCGACGCGACTGCCATTTCCGCAATCGAGCCACGGTAATGCACCTGGATCTCCTTGATCTGGCCCGGCGCAATTGTGCTCAGAAGCGCGCCAATTCGCCGGGAAAGCTCGGCATACCGGCTTACGACCGCCGGCACAGCACCGGTGGTTGACGGGGCATTGAGAGCGTTTCTAATCGCGCCGCCCTTGAGGGCATCAACAAGAATTTGTGCAGCTTCAACGGCAACTTCGACCTGGGCTTCTTCGGTGCTGGCGCCTAAGTGCGGAGTAACGACACAATTTTCAAACTCCGCAAAGCGTGTGTTTTCGGGCGGCTCCTTGGGATAAACATCCAGAGCTGCAGCGGCAATACGCCCGTCGGCAAGGGCGTCGTAAAGCGCATCTTCGTTGATGATCCCGCCGCGCGCACAGTTGACCAATCGAACGCTCGGTTTCATCATTTTGAGCTGCTCGACGTCGATCATGTTGAGCGTTTGCTCGTTTCTCGGCACATGAACGCTAATGTAGTCCGCCTCTTTGAAAATCCTCTCGAGCCCATCGGTAACTTCGATAATGCCGAGCTTCTCGGCATCCGGGGGGGCGGCAAACGGGTCATATCCGAGGATTTTCATATTAAACCCCTTCGCCATTTCGGCCACGGCCATACCGATTCTGCCCAGGCCAATAACACCGAGGACTTTATTATTCAACTGGTTTCCGATATATTTCTTTCTGTCCCACGCGCCCGCCTTCAAACTGTTGCAGGCGGGAACAACATTTCGGCTCATCGCAAGCATCAGGGCCAAAGTGTGCTCGGCGGCGCTGAGTGTGTTGCCGCCGGGCGTATTCATAACAAGGATTCCCTTTCTGGTGGCCTCCGGGATGTCGATATTATCGACGCCGACGCCGGCCCGGGCGATACCCTTGAGTTTGGCCGAATTAGCGAGGACCTTGGCGGTCACCTTCGTGCCGCTTCGGATGATTAGGCCGTCATACTCGCCGATAATCCCGGCAAGCTCGTCTTCACCGATACCGGTCTTGACAACGGCCTCGACGCCGTCTATCGAATCGAGCAGGTCAATGCCTTCCCGTGCAAGTTTGTCTGTGATCAGAACTTTAATCATTACCAAACTCCAAAAACTGTTGGTTTTCTTGGTACCTCTCTATAAAGCGTTTTGGCCAGCCGCTAAGAGGTCTCCTTTATCAAACTGTAGAACCTGTTTTTTTGACATGCCTTTTTGATCTCAGAACGATATTTGAGCCCTACTCTTGTCAAAGGAACGTTGAAGTATAACGCAAAAACTAAATCATCAACATAGTCCTTCAAGTCTGCTTCTTTCTCAAAATCAATCGCAGGCAGGGATTTCAGTTCTGAAAGTGGTATCCTGTCCGCTTCAAACTGCAACTCCTCACTACTGTACTTATCAACGACAGTGTTCTCAACCACACCTCTCTTAGTCTTGATTCTGAGCTTTGTTTCTTTTTTACCCTTGCGCAGAATAAGATTGGGGCCCTTAACGGACACCGAGTCAAACTTCTGCATCATCACTCTTGAAAAATCAACCAAATCCGCAAGTTTTGTTTCTTCCAAAGCCAGGATTTGACTTGATCTTCTTATGACTTCATCCTTGACCGACTGATTGGCTTCGCTAATCTTCGGCGCCCGAACAAATTCTTTTACAGATGCTATAGAAACTAAATAGTCCTTTTCGTTCTCACTTTTTAAACTGGATTCAAGAATTATGTTCGTCACCGATGAATTCAAGATTGCGAACAGATACAAGAGTTCGTTCTTATTCTTGCTGCCAATTCCACAAATCTGATTTCTTGCCCAAATAACAGGAATCGAGGTAAAATGAAATTTGCCAAAATTGATATACGACCAGATAATTTTGTAGTCACTATCCAAAAGGTGGTAATTTTGATTATTCTTCAACAACGCTATTTTAAATTTCGAGTCGCCACTTCTGATATTCGGATAATAACCCTTGCGTTCTCTGACAGAATAATACTTCTCGTTGATCTTAGGATACTCATAGCTGTCAATGCTCTCACATGGCTTGTCCTGAATATTCCTTTCATCGATGTTATAGCCAATGTCAAAGTAAAATTTACTCCTGAAAGCATACGCCGCCAAACCGTGGTCATAATAAATCGAGATACTCTCCGTTGTCTGCCTGTATGCAGTGTACAAGTCTATAAAGGCTTTCTTGTGGTTAATAAAATTCCAACTATTGAGATTTTCAAGTAGTTTTGTTTGAGGGATTCTTTTCCTGCGAGTCTTCTTGCTGGTACGAATGTTTTCTATGGTAGATTCTATATCGGAACTTGTATCCCTGGACTTGATAACCTCAATACAATGTCGCATACCAGGCTGAATTCGGCTTAGTACAAAAATCAAGCTCGACGTGGGAACTGGCCTGTTCTGTTTTAAGCCACGGCCTATGAACATCCTTCCGCTGAAAGTTATGATTTTCTCGATAGTAGTAAACTTTGCTAAATGATAACGGAGAACATCTAAATCACCGGCTGTCAAAAGTGTCTGGGGAATAATATAACAGAGTTTTCCGTCGTCCTTTAAGAGGGCTAAACCCAATGCTATAAAGAAACCATACAAATTTGGTTTCGGTGGAGATTTTTTTGTGCGAACTGGGGTGCTATGTAAATTGACTCCATATATATCGTTGAGCCTGACTTCTCTCTTCTTCAAAAGGTCAAAAATCAAGACCCTCTGTTTTGAACACTCGTTATAGCCAACATATGGTGGGTTACCTATGACAAAGTCAAAACGCCGACGTGGACACCGAGGCCGCGTCTCCAAACTCTCCTTCATCTCTTTCAGGTCATCCTCATCTCGCACATAACTCGCATAACCAAGGTCCAATTTCTCCTTAAAGAGAAATCCCTGTCCGTTGTTTTTTTGAGCAGCAACATCAATATCGTGAATAGTATTACGTAGAGCAGTATCCATAAATTCAGCGATACTATCTCTCGTCTTGAAGACTTTAATTTTTTTCTCCACTGCATTGTTATACTTCTCACTGATTATAAGCGGAAGCATTCGCATCAGGATGTTCATCTCAGCCAAATAAAGTGGGAATTCGGCGATGTCAAGACCAAATATATCTTTGTTTACCAGCTCCTCTACTTTCTTAGCAAGTTGTTTGGAATCTGGTCCAACCGTCCTTATCAGAGTATCAACAGCAGAATAAAGAAATGTGCCACTACCACAAGCCGGATCAATAAGAGAAATACTGTTCTTACCGGGAGAGATGCTCTTGCGTA
Source organism: Planctomycetota bacterium (assembly GCA_023128595.1). Taxonomy (GTDB): domain Bacteria; phylum Planctomycetota; class Phycisphaerae; order Sedimentisphaerales; family Anaerobacaceae; genus DAOVRL01. Next base: position 14,431 of record JAGMDR010000185.1, read on the forward strand.
GATTTTTCGGGGTATAGCCAATTTGCTCGAGCATAAAGTTTACAACAGCCGGGTCTGTAAAATATTGGCCTTTTTTCTGGTCTTCATACAGCGCCTTTAGATAATTTTCGTAAATATATCCAAAGATTTCATTGCGGACCTCAGCAAAATTATACTTCTTTATAAAGACGAAAATATCCAGCCAGGGAGAAACATCATGAAGCTCATTTTGCGGCTTATGATACAGGTCCAAAAGAGTGTCAGCAATGAACCTTTGTTCTTTTGCAAATGGCCGGTAAATGTTCTTGGATATGGCAGCAGAAATTCCGTCAATAACGCCTAATATACCTTTGAAGCTGTTTTTCTTTAAGTCTCTGTGAATTACCCTCACGAGAGTTTCATATTCTTTCGGAAAATCATCAAATTCGTTATCCACCAAAGTCTTATACAAAATAAACTGGATTATGTAGGCGTATGTAATCTCAACGGCAGTTTTCGACTTTTCTTTTTTAGGCAGATCTTTTAAATACCCCTCTATATCAAGTTTCCTTTTGAATCTGTCAATTAGCTCTGTTATAGCCTCGAAAAATATCTGGCGATTTTCCTCAACGGGTAATTGCTCAGTTTCCTTCAAAAGTGAGAGTTGTCCTTGTTCTTCAAAGAAAGCCAGATAATATTTTTCGGGTTTTATATATTCACGCCAGAACTCAAGGAATATGTCGGTCTTCTCGAAAATGGTTTGTAGGGTGTATTGCGTATATACGTTATTGTTATAAAAACGCCATGTATGGCCGTCCGTTAAAATGCCGTATTTTTTCTCTAAATCAATTTGATACTGTAATAATTGGCTTTTGCCGGCATTTATGTTCTTATATTTCTCTACCTCTACCGGGATGATTATTTCGGGACTTATGAAAATAGTAATATCAGGCTGGCGTGAACCTTTAGATGTCTTCTTTTCCAAAAATTCGTGTTTTCTATTCTCCAACTTTGTCGAATTGAGGCCGACTTTAAGGGCAAACACATCCGGAGATCCTAATACGTCCTTAACAAATATCTCCACACCTGTTCCAACCTCTCTAACTTTGTAAAAAGACTTCTCTTTGCTCCATTTTGTACGAAGTTCCGAAATAGACAACAGACTCCCAGGCATATCAACTACCTCTTGTGTTGTTGGTTTTCCTTATCGCACCACAACAATCTGCTTATCTTCTGTATCTCAATTTTCGCCCAGACCTATGCGTTAATTCCTCGCTGCCAGGGCCCGGGCTAATGTTACGGCCCATCCGGCGGCAATTACGACTATCAGGGTCAGTATCAGGTACTTCACTTTTATCTTAGAAAATAGCGAGTCCAGAAAGCGAAAGTGTATCCCAAGAACGGCCGTTAGCAAAGCCAAAAATGCCGCAACAACCATAATGCTGCACATCAGAGCAGCGGCCGGCTGGATATAAAAGGATTCGAAGATGCTGCCCCGGGCAAAGGCAAGTATCGAAGTGGTCATTCCGCAAGTCGGGCAGGGAAGAGAGTACCTTTGCTTAAACCCACAGGGATCGAGCACCCTATCCACATCAATTCTGCCCGTCGCCGCCAGGTGAAATAAGCCGAATGATGCAGTTATCACAAGGAAAACGATTCCGGCGAAGCCCCGCTGCCGGGTCGAAGCTCGACGGAAGATTTTGGGTTTATTTAACTGTTGGCTTGTCTGCATAACTACGTTAGAATAGGGCAATGTAACGGTTGTGTCAAGGTCATAGATGGGTGGTAAATATGGTATTGGATCACGGAAATCTCAGTAGAATGCTGGAGACGGCTATTGTGGCAGCGCGTCTGGCGGGACAGCGGGCCATGGAAGAGATGAACTTCGTCAAGGTTTCGGTCAAAAACGACTCCGAGCTGGTAACACAGGCCGACGCTCGATGCCAGCAGATTATCATCGACCGAATCAAGGAGAACTACCCCGACCACGGGTTCATTGCCGAGGAAGGCGACGAGGGCAGGTTGTTCAAGCAATCGCCCCGTGGCTCTGAGCCTATCTGGTGGGCCATCGACCCGATAGACGGAACGAACAATTTTGCACACGGTATGCTCCTCTTTACAGTCAGCGTTGCGGTGATATACGAAGGCAAGCCGATTGTGGGTGTGGTCTTCGAGCCGGCCACGGACTCGATGTTCACCGCTGTCAAAGGCGGCGAAGCCCAACTGCACGGGCGGCGAATCATGGCCGGCAAAGCGGATATGGATAGGTTTTCAAGTGTCGGTCTCGATAGTCATTTCCCCGGTGATGACGGCGTGCCGGGCTGGGTTTGCGAGATTATACGGCGGACAAGGTATCGCAATCTCGGCACAACGGCCCTGCAATTGGCATACGTGGCAAAGGGCAGCCTCGTAGCTACTATCGCCTCCACGCCGAAGCTGTGGGATTTAGCGGCTGGGGCAATTATCGGCGAAAGTGCGGGGGCTGTTATGACCGATTGGCAGGGCAAGGACATCTTCCCGGTCGATCTGGACGGCTATGAAGGCCGGGAGTTCCAGGCAATATCAGCCAACAAGAAGGTGCACCAGCAAATCGTGGACCTCATAAACGCCTAACTGCACAGCTTACCACGGGTCGGGAACCGGGTGCAGCGCACGTATTTTCACCTTTGGATACTTATCGGTTGACTTAACCTCGCTTCTATCGAGTATGGCTATGACCCTTTTCTGCGGACCGTCTGCACCGATGCGGACAAGTATGTAAGCGGTGAAAACGTCGCTTCGCACGGTGGTAAGATCGCTGAGACGCGAGAAAATGAGATCCCGTTCCTCGAAATCATCCACGGCGCCGTCGCTCGGAGTCAGATCGGGAAAACCAGTCTGGTCCACGCCGTCGCAGGCGTAGAAGTCCATCCCGGGAAACCCGGGGGCCCAAACCTGCGCTAACTCGCCGACGCTTCTAAGGCCTGCCGGGCCAAGTCGCGCACGGTAATCAGGCCCACCAGGTAGTGCCGCTTTATCTCGGTATGCAACTACCGCCTCGACGATGGCAGGGCCAACAGCCCCAGGCACCATCCAGGGCAATTGCGCTATGACAAACGGCGGAGCGGTGTTGATGTTTATCCGCCCTTTTATCCTTGTTTCCCCCGCCGGACGGCCGTGAGCGGCCGGGTCAATGACTGTTAGATACTGAAAGATGTTTGCAAAGGCCGGATTCTGCAAATCAATGCGGATCGACCATTCGTTAGGCTCTGCTGCAATTTGGGCTCCGACCGTATTGTTCGGATCCGTGCTTGGCCCAACGGTAAGCACTCTGGCAATATCACCGAGCGTAACAAGGCCGGCGGCAAAACTGGGAATGTTGTAGTTCTTTTGTGCCCCAACCGGCGCATTCTCATTATCCAGCGTGTTACCGGCAGAGACCATGTTCTGGTAAAGTATGTTCCAGTCATTGTCGGGCCTGGAGTAGAACTGCCCCGTATCCTTGATGACATCCCAGTCAAACCAGGCATCTTCAGTATCCTGCCGGTCGAGATAAATCTGCGACCCCCCTACCGTTCTGATAAGATAGATGTCATATTTCTCAGGCTCATAATCGGGGTACTCCGGTAGAAAAGTTTTCTGAGTATATTTCGCCAGCACCAGTTTCGTATCTAACAACCCTGTAATGCCGAAGTCGGTCGAAGCGGCCGGGCCGTTGGTTATTACACGTCGGCTGTCGGCTGCTATGGTGCCGGCCAGATTTACCGTATTTACAACAGTACCACCGCGGCGAAGCTCCAACGTGAAACCGCTCAATGAAATATCCACGTCGAATGGATTATAAAGCTCAACTGCAAAATGATTATTCGCCAAATCAGTGGGGTCCGTCCCACTGATCTTAAAGGCTATTTCACTAATGAACGGCTGCGGCTCAAAGCCATAATACATCTTGCCTCTTGGGTCTCGGAAATAGGTCACCCACAGATCAGGGTCGCTAAAGTCCTTGATATTAACAGCCAATTGAGCAGCCAAATCATTAGCATCTATACCCGGTAAGAAATTGGGGTCGATGCCCGACGCCAACGCCTCAAATATCTTCTGAGGCGAGGCGGTGACAGCAACCATTTTGAACCCGTCAGGCGTAATGACCCGGTCCATGCTGCAGGTTGTGGCAATGTGGCGATAGTCGTAAATGTCCGGGTCAATAGAGATGTTTGCGCGAGCGAACCAATCATCAACAGTTGAAGAGGAACCACCCTGACCTATGGGCACTTTGAGAGTCCATATATTGGTAAAGGAACCCGTCCAGCCTAATTCTTCTATCCGCGCAAAAATGTCCCTTTGGTTTAGCAGGAATCGGTTCCTCAACTCTAACTCATCCGAAATATCGAACGGCGTGTAGGGCATGGTCAGCTCACCATACTGCCAGATCACGGCATTCTCGTACAGAGTCAGATTGTAGGGGTCAAGGCCAACACCATAGTTGGCCCTTGTCAGGAGCAGAGCGTTTACATCAGCAGGTGAAGGGAGTATGCCGGGCCGGTTGGCTAAGGCCATAAGATTTATCTGCATTTGACTTGAGCCGTCAATGTAAGCAGGACGAGGGTCGCAGGGATCGAAAACAAACGCTGCGTTGACATTTATCATTCCGCCGTTGTCGATAACCCTGATAGCGGCATAGACAGGCTCGCCTTTGCTGGACGTTATCCCGTCAATCACAATCCACTTGGAGTCTGCAACGCCGTCGCCGTCTGCGTCGGCAAGCTGCCCGTCCGGACTCCCGGCCAGGTCTATCGGGCTATCGTCGAGGACTTTGACTATCGGCACACCATGCGTGGTCCAGCCCACGAACCGAAGGTAGCCTGTAACATCGCTTATTTGCTGCCAGATGTAGCCGGCCGGCCCTGCGTCATAGGGCTCCAAGTTCGCGAGCCACGGATCTTCAAGGCCGGGATAGTCGTGGTACTCCGGGTATTGCGGTGCCGGTGGTATCCTGCCTGGGATTTTTGTGCCTGGCACGTCCCAGATCAACTGCCCGGAAATCTTCGCAACGACCGTATCGACTGCCAGATCGAGCTCCAAGCTCTGCGAGACGGCCGATGTGGCCATCCTGTCCACGCGGGCAGCCATAAGGAACAAAACGCCGACAATAGCCAACAGGCTGGTCAGAACCACCGTCAGGATCAACGCCGAGCCGCAGGCCATCCCCGCGGGATTGATGCGCGGCAGGCCGGCACAAAACACATTTTTCGAGAATTCTTTATTTACGACTCTCATCTTTGTGCCTTCGTGTCTTCGTGGCTAATACTATTTGTCCAAATAAACAATATGAGTAAAAGTCCGGCCTTGCTTTATAATGCCCTTCGAGTCGAACAGCGTAAAAGTGAACTTGAGCGCCCGCCCAAGCCCGGGGATGTTGTTGAAGTTCGCTTCATTAAGAAATCGCCAAGCAATAAATCTCATGCCGATTTTGTTGATGTTCACACCGCCGTAGGGAACCCCAGGCGGAGCTAATCGATAAGGATACAAGACTCCAGGAACGTGAGGATGAACCCGGAAATCCGTATCTTTCAAGGGCCCGGGGCCGTCAATGTCAACTTCCGGAATCCACCGCCACACCCTACGAACAGGGTCATACGACCAGCCCTGAACCTTAAACTCGCCCACGCCCTCGCACAAGAGCATGTGGATAGTACCGGGGTCGGCAGTGTCCACGTTCGCCCCCCTGACGTCCATCCCGACAGTGGGGCTGGCAACATTGACGTCAGTAATCACCGCGAGCATGTTTTGCTTGTCGGCCAAGGGTATGTGCTTCCACTCAGCCAAGGATGTATTGTCGTACTCGTAGCGATTGTTCCAGAGGTCCCAGTCGGCATCACTGGTAAAACTTGCCGGGTCGAAACGCGGAAGGCCGGGGGTGAGAATGTGCTGGGTCCTTGCAAGTGTTCGCTCGGCCTTGGGCTGCGCTTCGGCCTTGACAGGCCCTTTCCTTGCCAGCATGTAGCAGATCCTTGCTGTATTGCCGCGGATCATCGGGGCGGCCTGGTACGATTGAAAATCGCCGTCGGCGAAGAACATTATTCGATCAAACCTCTCGTAGCCATCAAGGTCACAATCACCGACGCGCCCAGGTCCCGCTGCCACCCAGGTTACGAAGATCTCTCCATCCTTACGGAGGCCCTGGAAGTCGGCGTCGAGCTGGCCGGTAATGGCGCGGAGCTTCTGCATGATCTCGGCGTTTGCAAGGGCAATGCGGTGGGTGTCGATGCTCGCGTTAAAAATTACGCCTGCAAAGGACAGAACGATCGCCAGGATCCCCACCGCGACCATAAGCTCAACTAAAGTGAAGGCGTTGGTTGTTGGGTGTTCATTGTTCATTGTTTGCGGACTTATGGAGCGCTTGAGGCCACTGAGCATCTTTGATAGGTCTGTCAACTCTTTGCTCAAGTCAACAAACTGCTTCTGGTCGATATAACTTTGTTTACGTGATATTCGCAGAAGTGTGACACACTCAAAAAGCGAACCCCTTGCCATATTTATGAAACGGCAGAAGTCTTTTTTAGTTCGAGCCGAGCCCTCTGAGATGTTCGCTGGTATGGCAACCGCAGCCCTCCTGAGTTGACTTGTCAAGCCGAACATTTCATCCTTCGGGAAATCCTTTGTGACAGAATAGACACCGGCGACCAAGTCTATCGCTTTTCTGTAAACGTCGAGATCTTCAAAATTAAATCCCACTGCATTGTCTTTCTATGAACAATGAACAATGAACAATGAACAATGAACAATGAACAATGAACTACGAACTAAGAACTACGAACTAAGAACTAAGAACTAAGAACTAAAAACTAAGAACTTATATAAAGGGGAATTACCAATCATGAGCATCGTTAATCCAGTTATTTACGTGCCTATAAGGCACCTGTCGTCTGTCTTCTGTCATCTGTCTTCTGTTTTCTGTTTTCTGTCTTCGCCCCTCTACATCTG
>JAGMDR010000186.1 GCA_023128595.1 Planctomycetota bacterium
ACACCAGCTCTCGGGCTTTCCAACATTCACCCACTCATCATAATCCGGGTGTGAGCTGTCGAAGCAGTCCGGATCGGTAAACAGCATAAATGACATATCCACGCTCTCTATGCCGGTCTGGTCATAGAGCTTTCGCCACTGCATTACGCCGTCCGAACCGACGAGACCAACAACCGCGTCGTCGTTGTAAACGTGCCTGTGGTTCGTCCAGCCCCACGGAATGCTTGGTATGCCGTCCTTGTAAACTGCTACTATACTCAGCCAGTAAACCGCCTCTTCCTTTCGCTGATGGAACCAGTGCTCTTTCGGCAGACGTAGCGAGTACCGGAACACAGGCTCGCGCCCCGGCAACTGACCCGGCTCAGACTCTTCAGGATGCTTGTCGAACCCGACCAGGACCTCGTCATAGTCACTCGGATATGCTTTGAACTTCCACCCGGTAGGCTCACCCGGCATGCTGTGCGACGTCGGATCAGCCGGATCAGGATCAGGAATGTCCGTCCACATCTGGAGCAGGAAGTAGTCTGGCTTTCGGGGCATCATGGTCGGCCCGCACTGACAGGCCTCATAGCGGAACCCGATATAGGAGCCCCACCACACAATCGCATTGACCGGCTGCTGTCCAATGCAGGGCCAATCATCAGCTACAAGACGCTCGATATCAAGCGCCGGTTTCGTCTCAGTCGTAAGCTCAAATGCCAGGTCCAGCGGCTCACCCGTGAGCGGGTCGCGCAGCGGGTTAAAAGCACCCCCACCAACGGTGGTCCAGAGCGCCTCACTTCCAAAATGATCAACTGACGTCTTCCAGCCAAGCTCAACTACTTGCCCTTGCGGCCCGCTGGCTGTCACCTGCACGTTCAGCCAGTAGATATTGCCTTCCTCTTGAGGGAATGCCTCTGGGATGTTCTCGATCTTGGCTTCCCATATCTGGCTGTGGTCATTTGCAACAACTATTGGGTTGGGTGGATTCGGGTCATACCATCCCTGCTCGCCGTTCTCCCAGTGACTAACACTGAAATCGCCGAATCCGAAGACGCGCTGCCACACCCTGCCCCACGGCTTGGGCAAGTCCGGATGAGACTTGTGGATCTCCACGCGGATAGTTTTGACTTGGAACAGGCCATCCCGCGGCGACGAGAACCAGAACCGGATGTCGCTGACCGGTCCCGTTTGGGTGCACTTCCAGTCGTCATACAGCAGCGTGCTGGTGAACTCAACGTCCCAGCCGCCTGGGTCAGGCATCTGCCTGTGCTTGACCATCCGCCTTGGCGGCACCTCAACACCGACCGAGTTCACATCTTCGTAGTGCTTCCAGTGTCGCAGCCCGGTAAACGCCTGCTCCCACTTGATGTAATTCGGGTCGGTATCAAGCTCAAAGGCCAAATCAAAGCTCTCGAGCTCCGTACACGCCCCCGGAGAAGCCTCTATGGGCTCCCAGACGCACTGCTCCAAACCGCTGGGTTCACGCACTCGCCTGACCGCATCGTCCTCCCAGCTCCACGGCCGGGTCTTCCAGCCCCAGGGATAGGCCATCTCAACGTCTTCGTCGTAGATAGCCTGGATGCTGATCCAGAACACCGTATCTCGCGCAGCACCGGCCACATCTGCTACATAGCGGTCCTGCCAGAACCAGTCGCTCTCCGGCAGCTTTACGTGATACTGGAAGCACGTATCCGGCGGCACATCAGGGAACTTATCGGTATCGACACCTGCAAGTTCAATCTGAACCTGGCTGGCCTGTACGTCTACCTGCCAGAGCCGTTCTCCCGGCTGACTGAACGGATCAACCAGATTCGGCGGAACATTGCGCCAGAAAGTGATCCTCCACTCGCGTGGCAGAACAGGTGGCAGCTCCGGCTCGATCCATGCATAATACGAGCCCCACCAGTGGACCGACGTTATCGGCATGCGGCCGAGGCATCGGAAATCGTCCGCCGCCAGCAGCGGGCACAACTCATACGGAGGTTGGCTCACTATTCTCGTCCAGGAAGGCTCATCCCAGCCGCAGTACTTCGGTACCCGGCCGACCACCGGATTAATCTCTATCGGAGGCTGTGACCACTTCACGTGCTTAACCGGATCCTTCGGCACATAAGGCTCTTTAATATCCACAACGTGGTCCTCAACCTCACCGTTCGTCGCAGGGCCGGCAAAACCTATACCCGGGTTCGTCGTGAAACGAACCCGTACGTATGTCCTGCCCAGTTTCGCACTACCCGGCACCTGGAACCCGAACACGTTGTCACCGGCATTCGCCGCCGCTACGCTCTGAACCACGTAGTCTTGCGCCTCGCCCCAGCCTCCGTCACCACCGTAATCAATCCACACACTGATGAACGGGCCGAGCCGCGAAGCATTCACCGTTATCTGCGCCGGCAGCCCCGGTATCAACGGCGTGTTGAACGTGACACCATCTTCATCGTCACCGTCGGCATCCGTATCATCGCCGTCTGCCGCCACGCTGGGTTGACCGTCAGGATCCGGATCAACAGTGTTGCCCATGTATATCTGCGGAACGATCACGTGGCTGGCGCCAAAGTTAGCGGCCAGCGTCGGATAGGTCGGATCCGGAGCATCGCCCCAGTCCACAGGTGGCGGCGCCGCCGCCTCGCCGGTTATTACAAATGCAAGGTCCAGCGTGGGGTTCTCCAGCTCCGCATACGGGTGTCCGTGCGGATACTTCAGTGGCGTCCATCCTACTGCCATATCCGGGTCCCACCACACAGCATCATCGTTCCATCGCAGGTCGTTCGGCTGCACCTGAGTCGTCTTCCACCCAAATGTATAGTCAGGCTCTACGACTGCGTCCACAATGTCTTTGATTTCAAGCCAGTAAATCGTACCTGCCTTTTGCTCAAAGGCCTCGTCCTCATTGATGCAGATGTTGTACTGGAACGCCTTGAAGTGATTCCGCGGGAAGTACTGCTCTGTTGCCGGGTCGTACCAGTCCTCCACGTTGCTGTCGGCCACCGGGCGAACCACGTAGTCACACGGACCAAACGTCCAGCTCCTCAGCGGCTCGCCGGGCATGCTGTAGCCCGTCGAGCTGTCGGCGGCAGGGATGTCGGAATAGAGCGTAACGCGGAATGTCAGGCTCCCCGGGCCGCCGGCCGGCAGACAGTCGTCCGCGAACGAACCCCAGAAATGAATGTCGGTAATGTTACCGTCCTCGGTGCACTTGAAATCATCCGCCAGCGGCACCCAGAACATATCAACATCAACCCCGGTCGGCTCAAGGTCCGGCAACTGCGGCCAGTGCATCTTATGCTCGTCGCCCTCGTTCCAGTCGCAGTCGCTCACTACCGGCGCGGGCTTGACGTGAAGCAGATAGTCTTCCGTCTCGCCGTCCCTGAATTCACCCTCTCCGGTCCACTCGTGTGTCATTCCTACCGGATTCGGAGTTACCGTAAACCGTGTCCAGACGTATCCCGGATTCGGTCCGATCATCAAGGTCACTGGCGCGGCTCCCATAAGTGCCGACAGCGGGCCGCTGTGGCCCGGAGGTACCGGGAAGTTGATCAGAACGTGCTCGCGGGCAACCGCACCGGGAGTTGGCGAGCACGGCCCACACATAGATGCACCGCCCCAGTTGCCGCTCTTGTCCCAATCCATAAGGACGTTGACGTACGCTTCCTCGTTGGTCCTGTTCGTAACATGGATGTCCACGTTCGGACCCCACGTAGCAAGTGTACACACTGTCCCGAGTGTCCCCGTCTGACTGGCGACGCAAGGAACTACCGCAAGTGCCGCAAGGGGGCCCTGGATCGTGTAGGATGGAGGGCGAATAAGTCCCGCGTCACCATCGCCGAAGCACTCATCCTTATCATACGGCGGGAAGCAAGTCGGGCATAAGCCTGCATTGCCCTCGTTCTCGGCATCCACATTCGGCCCGAAGAATAACGAAGGCGGGTCGGAAATTGCGTGCTGAATCCACCCCGGAGGTGAGGGGTTTATACAGGTCGGGAAAGCCCCGTTCTGAGGACAAGGCGGATAGGCCAGGCCCCGCTCAGGTGCGTCACCAAAATCAGTCCTCTTCTCCTTGTACTCCACTACCCTGATCAATGTCGCGGCGTGATTGTACTGATCAACAACCGTTACACGCAGGCTGTACAAACCGGGAGCGGGAATCCAAATATCAATCGGATCCGGGTCCGGACCTGGCTGTGGATTACCACCGCCTCCACCGCCGGGGTCATCTTCCTTCGGACAGACAATAATAATATTATCCAGTCTGCCGCTGTTGCCCGATGTACTGTCGAAGGCGGTCAGCCAGCCTGTGGTCGTATCCAGCTCGCCATACTGGATATCGCCCGTCCACGGATCCATAAAATCAACCTTCATCTTCCCGTTTGGCAGACGCCTGTTCACAATCGAATTCATCGTCATTCTGTGGCCGCCACCGCCGGGCCAGTAAATCCCAACAAGCACATCTTGACTGCGCTCAAGCTCGTCCCGTACCTGCTGCCAGCCAAAATCCACAAAATCCAGGGGCCCGCGCACGGTATATCCGTCCCCGTGGTCCTCAATCCAGTTGACAAGACCGTTGGCTAAACTCGACGGAGCCGTACCTAAACCGCCTTGATTCGTACCCGAAAGACCCGCCAAAGCCTCCACTAAATCAAAGTCGTTCATGTCGCCGCAAACCTCATCATCACCTTGGTCTTCAAAATATTTCAAACACGCCGCCGCCGCCGTAGGTGCACAGTGATAGTTGCCGCCGTGCTGGTGACCGGGGTCTCGTTGGGCGATTTTTGGAATCCCCTTCTCGTATTCTTCCGGCTTAGGTTCGATGTAAGCGACAACGTATTGTATGTCAGCCAATATCGGGTCAATATCCACTGTCAGTATGTCATCTTCCACTACCTGCCAGTCTTCCACATTCAGCTTGACCGAGTCCGGCGGAGTCATATCGAGAGTAATCTCGTAGGTTACATCGAAGAAACTGTCCACTGTGAATACTTCGGCCTTGAGTTGTACTACCGTGTACTCTCCTGATGGTGGCACCTGCGACGGGTCGAACTCTCCGCTCCAGCCGTCGCCTTGCGGCTGCGGCTCGTTTGTTGTGTCTTCTCTTGGCTCGGTTCCATCGTCATCCGTCGCGAAGACTACCCAAGTCCCATCAGGCGCCAACCACGAGAATTCCACTTTTTGGATCTGATCGCACGGGTCCACGGCTTGAAGCTGCACCGGTACCATGTCGTGAGGCCCTATCCAGCGGTGCCAGTCCTCAGGATTCAGCCAGTCGGCCACTCGAAGCGTCGGCCGCTCGATAGGCGGAGGTCCCGTCGGCTCACCGGTAATCACAAACGCCATATCGTGCACTTGAGGCGCAGGCATGCCCGTCATAACCGGCTGCCAGTTAACCAAGTCTGTTGACCACTGCGCCGGGTTACGCCAGATCGGACCCGGAGGCTCGTTGGTGGACGTCTTCCACCCGATTTTCGGCTCCGGAGGGGCCATAACCCTGACGACAAGCCAGTAAGTCTCGCCCGCTTTCTGCTCGAAGGGTTCCGGTATCTGCGTAATGTTGATCTGGAAGTAGTTCTGATGATCTTCGAGTTGCATCTTCCCTGTGCTCGGACAAACCCACCCTTGCTGGCCGGTGCCATAATGACGCAAATTGAGTACGCCCACCCCGTCCCAGGTCCACAAGGGAGCTCCCGGGCCGCTGCCTCGGTCACTCCAGATCGATATCTCCGCCTGCAGTCCATCCGGGTTGCCGATTTGGTCTCGTTCCCACGAGATCCAGAAATGGATGTCGGTAATCTTCCCGGATTCGGCGCACGTAAAATCGTCCCCGATCCACTGGTCCACCACACAAACATCCCACCCCTCGCGGTCGGGCAACTGCGGATAGTGCATCTTGTACTGATCACCCTCGTTCCAGTCGCCTAAACTAACGGGACCCGCACTCATCAACAAAACAATCCCGCAAACAAATAATAATTTTGACTTCAAACCCTTCATAGTTAGTTCCTCCAATAAAAGGTCGTTTCTTCCAAACCGAAAATAATTGTCTGTCTGTTAAGAATCATGCTGCGGCATCGACCGCAGATACTCTCCTCCTTGATTGGCCTACGTGTGTGATCGGGCGGTAAGGAGTTTCGCCCGAGGAAGAAAAGCGAAAATGAACAAGCAAACCATCGTTGCCGCTCCTCATTCTTACGCCCGATAATCTAATTATCAGTATATCATTTCCACACGCCAAAATCAAAAAAAATGGCAAGATTTCCAAAAAATTTAGCACAATAAGTAAAATCAATAGTAATTATAAGACCTGCCTCTTTCCTGTACCCCTCTCAAAACATAAATGCCTTAACTTCCTCTATTTCAAGCAGATACGCCCTCGCAGCTCCGGGTTTCGGCCTTACTTCTTGTAGGTTTCCTTCGGGTCATAGACCTTTTCCGCGACAAACTCCAGCACTTTGCCGTCATCTGACTTTATCGCCCGATAAAAGCACGATTGATAACCCACGTGGCATTGGCCGGCATCTACTCTAACTTTGAGAAGCAGGCAGTCCTGGTCGCAATCGACTAATATGTGCTCCACTTTCTGAAGATGTCCGCTTTCCTGCCCTTTTTTCCAAAGTCTTTGCCGTGATCTGCTGAAATAAGTCGCGCAGCCGGTTTGAAGTGTCAAATCAAGTGCCTGCTGATTCATATAGCCCACCATCAGCACCTGGCCGGTCTCTGCATCCTGAGCTATGGCGGCTATCAGTCCGTTTTCGTCGAATTTGGGCCTGAATTCCAGCCCCTCTTCGATGGTTTCCTTTGCGCCCACTCGTAAGGTCTCCTGAATCGTCAGTCTTAGCTACTTGCCAGCGCAGGTTTCACCTGTTAGTATCGACAAAAACGACTTTCTATTTGAAAGAAAGTGGCCTAAAATGCCCGACGCCAAACCCAACAGGACCAAACGCATTTTCCTGTTACTGCGAATCTTGCTCGTCGCCGGCGGCATCGTTTTTGCAATAATCTGGCTTTCTAATGAGCGAAGATGGGCCGATCTAAAAGAAATCTTCCGCCAAATGAATATCTGGATTTTCGCGTGCACCCTCGCTATTTTCGTCTTCAGCCAGATAATTATAGGCCTGCGATGGTGGCTGTTGCTGCGGACCCAGGCCATCTTCATACCTTTTTGGGCCGCTGTCAGACTGTATCTGCTCGGCTGGTTCTACAACAACGTTATGCCAAGTTCCGTGGGAGGGGATTTGATACGCCTCTGGTACGTCACAAAGCACACCGAAAAGAAGTTCGAAGCGGCCCTGAGCGTCCTCGTGGACAGGGTAATCGGCCTGGCCAGCACCCTGATAATCGCCGTTTTCTTCTACCTCGTCTTCATCCGCGCTCAGGGCCAAAAGATTGACTTCACCACCGAAAATGGCTTCCTCACCTCTCTGGCCCGCTATAAGTGGCTGTTTCTCTCTGTCGCTCTCGCCGTTGCAGCGCCTCTGGCAGTGCTCCTGCTCCACGCCAAAGGCCGTGCGATCCTGCAAAAGCTCTGCTCCTCTGTTCGTAAACACGCCGCCGGAGTCTTCAAAAAGCTGACCAATGCCGCCGTCCTGTACCGCACAAAGCCGCTGGCCATCCTCGCAGCATTCGCTCTTACGGTCATTTTGCAGATTGCGACCATCACCGGTTTCTGGCTTCTCGGACGAAGTCTTGGAATTCAGGCCGGCATCGAATACTACTATACCTTCTTCACCCTCGTCTGGGTGCTTGGCGCAATTCCCGTCAGCATCGGCGGCGCCGTCGTAATGGAGGTTGTTCTTGCCAGCCTGTTCGTCAAGTTCGCCGGAGTCGACGAAACCGCCGCCGCCGCCCTCGCACTCTGCCAGCGATTCATCTGGATTCTCGCTTCCCTACCGGGCGCTGTAATTCATCTCATCGGCGCCCATCTGCCCCGCATCTCCAACCTAACTGACCAGGAAAAGACAGGGATATAAGACCGCCTGCACAAAAAGAATGCCGCCTGTCCGCCACTCCGTCAACCCAACGACTTTTTTTCTTGACGCCGACAATTTGATGAAGTAACTTACGGTGCTCGGCCACGGATGCCGTAAATGCACCTGCAATAGAGTAAAAAAGGACTTGGCGTTAAGAATATGCCCGTTACAGGACGTCTCAAAGCCTACTTCCTCAGAGGATTGGCGGTTTTACTGCCCACGATCCTGACTATCTGGATCTTCGTCCTCGCATACACATTCATCCAGGAAAATATCAGCATCCACATAAATCGAGGACTCGTTCGGCTTATATTGCGTTTTCAAGGCGATGACGGCATCACCAAAGACCAATTGAATGAGATTCTCGTGGAGGGGGCAGCCGGCTTGGTCGTCGGCTTTCTCATCGCCCTGGTTGCCGTTTGCACGGTCGGAGCAATATTGGCCAGCGTCGTCGGCAGGGCACTCTGGCGAATCCTCGAAAAATTCATATTGAATACGCCCGTCCTCAGAAGAATCTACCCTTATATTAAGCAGGTCACCGATTTCCTCCTGGCGCCGGAACAGCAAAAGAGGCTCTCTTTCTCCAGAGTCGTCGCCGTCGAATATCCCAGAAAAGGTATATGGTCGCTCGGCCTGGTTACCGGCTCAGGCCTCAAAAAGGTAACCGAAAACGTAAAAAGGGACTTCCTGACCGTACTGATACCTACTTCACCGACACCATTCACCGGGTTTGTTATTATGGTCCCGCAAAAACAGGCAATTGATATCGATATGACAATTGAAGAGGCCTTCAGATTCTTCATCAGCGGTGGAGTCATAACCCCGGGCAAAGAGCAGCAGATGCCCGCTTTGCCGCGGATCGAGACCGACGAACCGGAATGACCGCGCATTTTGGCACAACAGCAATATTAAGGAGAAAGACTTTGCTTATTACAATTAGCGGCAAACACATAGAAATTACCGAAGCTATGAAAACACACGCAGAGGAAAAAACCGCAAAGCTTCCCAGGTACTACGACAGTATAAATCAGGTGGAGGTGATTATCGACGGCAGCCGGCGAGGCAACGTCTCAGTCGAGATAATTGCCCGCGCCGAGCATAGCAAGGTCTTCGTTGTTACTGAAACCGGCGAAGATGCTTACCGTTGCATCGATATAGCCGTTCACAAGCTCGAACGGCAGCTAAGACGAATGAAAGGCAAGGAAAGAGACAACAAGCACGCAGGACCGGGCCCGGTCCAGACGGAGACCGATTAACTGAGCTGTAAGCTTCTCATACGGCGCGCTTGGCTTTATTGATTTGACCGCGCAGGCCGGAACCAATGATTGTGAGTTGATAAAATGAAATTCACGGATTTTGTCTGCTTCGAGGCGTCAATTCCCGAACTTAACGCCGCCGACCGCGACGGTGTCATCGCTGAGCTTGTGCAGGCTCTTGATAACGCCGCCAGGCTCGGAAAAGGCAACGCTAAAAAAACTGCAAAGGCTGTCATCGACAGAGAAAACGAGGCAAGCACCGGTATGGGCAAAGGCGTCGCCGTCCCCCACGTCAAACACCGCGCCGTCAAGGACGTCGTCGCCGTCGTCGGATGCAGCAGCGCAGGCATCGATTTCTCCGCCCTTGACAAACTGCCCGTCTATTCGGTCATTCTCTTGATAAGCCCCGCCAATGACCCCGACAAGCATTTGCAGGCCATGGAAAGAATCTTTAAGCACATCCAGCAGGAAAAGTTCCGAAAGTTCCTCAGACAGTGCCAAAAGACCGAGCAGATCGAAGACCTGCTCAGAGAGGCCGACGAAGACCCCTCGATGTAAAGAGCACCCTTGCAAATGTCACGGGGCCCGCAGGCTTAAGGACCCAAAAACAGGAAAATGCCTTGGATAAACTGGTTCGCGAAACGGAGCTCGAAATAAAAAATGCTGATGGACTCCATATGCGCCCGGCTATGCAGTTCGTCGACGTCGCAAACCGGTTCGATTCCGACCTCGCCGTCAGCAGCGGCGAGACCAGCGTCGACGGAAAGAGTATCATGCAGATTAGCATGCTCGCCGCCACAGTCGGAACAAAACTCAAAATCAAGGCCGAAGGCCACGACGCAGACGAGCTCATCGAAGCCCTGCGAGACCTCGTCGAGGAAAAAATGTTCGACGAGCCCCCCCCAAAAAAATAACGGTCATCCGGTTAATGCGTAGTGGTATAATTCATATATTGGCAGACAACGATTGTAGAAAATGGTATTTGTGAATATCTGAGGGAACAGTTATGAAGACAAGAATTTTCGAGCGATCATCGCATAATCCTATCATCTCGCCTTTGGATCTACCTTTTCCGGCCGCAGCCGTACTAAATCCCGGTGCTGCCGAACAGGGCGATGAGGTTGTGCTGCTGCTGCGCGTTGAGGACCATGCCGGCCACTCGAATATCTATGTCGCACGTAGCAGCAACGGCGTAACAGATTGGAGGTTTGAGTCAGAGCCGATACTTCGCTACGGTGAGCAAGACTGGCGCTACGAACAGTGGGGTTGTGAAGACCCACGCATCACGTATTTACCAGCCGAGAAACGATGGTATATTACCTACACCGCCTACTCGCCCAACGGAGCCGCTG
>JAGMDR010000187.1 GCA_023128595.1 Planctomycetota bacterium
GTAAGGCGGTTCGCCTAAGTTCGCACCCGCGACGCGATCAAGCACATCATCGTAATTCTCGCTGAAGTACCCAGTGTGCGAGACCGCACCTTTTCCCGGCTCGTACTTAAGTATCATACATAGATTCGCGCCGGAGGCCTTCGGCGGAACTGCGGAGCCGTCGTCCGGATCCGGGTTCGAGGCGTGGTAAGGAATAGCAAGAGCCTGAACTTCGGCCGACGTCAGCACCCTGTCGTAGATGCGACAATCAGAGACGTTGCCGGGGAAGGAGCTGTCCTGGGTGATACGGCTGCCAACATGGACGCGGTCGGCGTGGGTGAGACCCCGCACGTTGGAAACGCCGGGATCAAAATCAATGTATGCGCCATCGCCATAGCACGCTATTGTTGCTCCATCATAGGTCATGGCATAATGGTGCCACTCCACAGATTCGGGCTCAGAGAATATCGTCTCTTCCCAGCCCCAGCAGTGGGCACCGATGCCGCGAGGAGCGCCGTCGCTTGGGTTAGTCCCGCCTAAGCAGCCGATATTGAAGTGACTGCCATTTCCACCGCTACCATCGGGATTCCCGGTGAAACCAAAGACAAGGGTCCAATCGGTGATGCTCGCGGTGTCGGCCTTTGCCCAGCAGGCGATTGTTCTCGGTATAGCACCGCTTATGCCTACTGCGCCGCAGTCCACAAAGATGTTGCTACCGCCCGGGAGGTCCAGAACGTCGCCTCTTTCGGGATCGAAGGCAAAGCTAATGCCACCACCGATGGGCGTGCCGTCGTTGCCGTAGCCCGAATAATCGAGGTAATCACCGTCAAACGGCCACCAGCCTAACATGTGAGGATCAATTATCAAGGCCGGATCAGGCTCAGTTTTGAAATGCCAGACCTGACCCCAGATCTCATCACCGCCGCTATCGACCTCAACTATCTGCCAATAGTAATCAGTCCGCCAGTTAAGGGTGCCCGGGTCATAGGTGGTTCCGGGCTGGGTGGTCGCGAGCACCATCGGGGGGTTAAAGACGTCCAGGTACACCTTGTGGCTAACGGCGTCCTCACCGGCCGTCCAGCTAAGGTCAACATCCAAGGCTACCTTTATGGCGTTGTGAGGCGGGTTCGGGTTGGACGCAGCTCTGGGAGAGTATTCCGCCAGACGTATGATGTCATCGACTTTGGGCATGCCTCCTACGTCGCGTGTCCGAACAAATCCTCGATAGTTATCGCCCGGCAGATAATGCTTCACCCACGCGGCGGCATTGGCGGCGTTATCCGTAGCCAGAACAATATCAACATTACCAGCAGCGGCCGGCCGCACCGATTGCCACGTTTCGGTTAGCCCCCACTCAATCCCAGCTTGGGTGAATTGCACGATATTGTTGCTGCCCCGCAGAGCGCTGGGGGAAGTATCGAATCCCAATATGCCGGGCGCTCCGGCGTCCCCCCAGGTGGTGGTAGGATTATCCGGGTCCAAGTGCCCCTGGTTGTAGAAAGGGATATCCGCGTAGAACACAATCTTGCCGCCTGCATCCAGATATCTTCGAAGCGTGCAATTTGCCGTATTCGTCTCTGCAACAGTGTCCGGCGCGATGTCAGGACAGAACACGACCACGCTTAACGCTCCGTCGGCGATGTGACCATCCATCCACGTTTTGAGCTGGTCCGCGTCGAGAATCGTGTAGCCGGCAGCCTCGAGAGCGTATCGCATGTTTGCGGGGGTGGGATTAGCAGCCCAATTCGTTGGATATCGCGCATCATAGTAGGCAGCGCGATCCCATTGCAATACTTCTCCTTTAGCTATCCCTGAGGCCAACATAAAGAAGATTAGATAAATCAATTTTTTACACATAACAGTCCTCCTTTTTCAAAGCAAGGTTAGACTCGAATGTTCTGGCCACACGCCAAAACACCTTATTGTTCTTTCGACAGGCACGCAGGCCTGCTTGATATTTATTCAGTGCCTGTCAAGAACAACATTCTGACAAAAAACGACCGATAATACTCAGCTCTTTGCTACAGCTATTGCGTGCGTGCCGAGCACGATTCTTTGGACCTGAGTTAACCTCCTTCCTTCAAAAGGGCCAAACCAAGCCGTCAGATGAAATGCAAACACCCTACTACCGAAGTGCGAAGTCGGCATAGAGACCCCGCGCTGTTGCTTAATAACACCATCTCTTCGGCAAACCTACGCAAAACCACAGGTCTTTCACCCAGTGAGAGACGAAAATCCACAGATTCCACCAATTCCATTTATACCATATTGGCCCCCGGACAGGCAAGAAAAATCAAAAAATTTATTAACGTCCCAAAGGCTGGGGATTTTCAACCCTAATACTTCTCAGAACAAGCATCACATTGTTATGAATTCTCAGCCTATCACGCCAGTATTTTTCCCACTGGCCGG
>JAGMDR010000188.1 GCA_023128595.1 Planctomycetota bacterium
ACTCTGTAACTTTGCTACAGTCTCGAAAAATAGCCCAATTCAAACTGCCGGCTTGGACGTATCATCGCTGCGGAGCCCGTGCCCGAGTATCTCGAAATGATAGTAGCCGGGAAGAATCGCCGATAATGCACAGAAAAGCCATATTTTGATTGAACATAAATCCTATGGGATTAGTATAGATAATGATATAAAGGTGGCCGATATGAAAGCAAAGTCCGCTAAATTACGTTCGGCTGTTCGCAAAGCCGTCATCGCCGTTTTGCTGCTCGCGGCGTTCTCGGCAGGTTATCTGCTGAAATCGCGATTGCAGGCAACGCCGGCCGGGTCGGGCCCCGGAGAGGCCAACCAGCCGGCCGCACCGCAAAAGTGGTACTGCTCAATGGATCCCCAGATCATCAGAGAGGGACCCGGAAAATGTCCGCTTTGCGGGATGGCCCTGGTGCCGATGCCGGCCGACCTTGCCGTCGCCGGTGCGCCGAGGCAATTGGTTGTCTCGGAAGAAGCGGCCAAGCTTATGGAGATAGAAACCTCGCTCATCGAGCGCAAATTCGTCGCAGCAGAGATCCGCATGGTGGGAAAAATCGATTACGACGAGACGCGGGTCAAGCGTATCGCGGCGTGGGTGCCGGGCAGAATCGACCGGCTGTACGTTGATTTCAAGGCCAGACGGGTCAACAAAGCCAACTTGAAGGACTAAGGCGCTGTCTATGATTGTTAGCCAAAGAACACAGATGTTGCTTGCCGCCACGTTCAATTTGACTCGTAGAGAAGGGGATCTGTACAATCTGATTATCAACGGGCTTGTCTCTGTCGGGCGAATTCAGGCGTATCTCGGATGCGAAGTGGCCTTAATCGAATCTGAGGTGGAAAGTCTATACGCGAAGACGGGAACGGCTTCGATGGCCGGCCTGATAATCCTCGCATGCGAAGTTGCGGGCCGTCTCGACCACCATAGTCGGCTTTCTGCCGGTCTTTACGATGACCGGCGCAGAGGGAAAGCTCTTCAAGCCCCTCGCATACACCAAAACCTTCGCCCTGATCGCCTCGGTAATAGTCGCCCTGACGATAATTCCGCCGGCGGCCCACCTGCTCTTTGCAAGAAAACGCACCGTCAAAAAGGTCGGGCGATACATATTAGCCGCCGTTCTTCTCGTCGCCGCCGTCGCAGCAGCCTTGCGTCTCGCCTGGCCGATAGGGGCCATTATCGGGGCCATCGGCGTTTATCACCTTGTCAGAGACCATATTCCGAAAAGAATGAACAGCACACTGCCGCTGATTGCCAATGCGATTGCGGTTATCTTAGTCGGCGTAATACTTGCGGGCCACTGGCTGCCGTTAGGTCCGGCCAGGGGACTTATTCGCAACCTCATATTTGTAGCGCTGCTCATCGGCGGACTGCTCATATTCTTCAAGATCTTCCAGAAGTTTTACCCGCGAATCTTAGGATGGTGTCTGGCACACAAGGCGCAATTCTTATGCGTACCCGTGGCACTTTTGATTTTGGGCGGCTTTATCTGGTTCGGTTTTGGAAAAGTCCTTTCCTTCGTCCCGGAATCTCTCAAATCGAACGATTTGTGGGCGGCGGGCCAAAAAGTCTTCCCCGGGCTCGGCAAGGAGTTTATGCCGCCTCTGGACGAGGGATCGTTTTTGTATATGCCGACGACTATGCCCCACGCCTCAATCGGCGAGTGCCTCGATATACTGCAAAAGCAGGATATGGCATTTCAGTCGATCCCCGAGATAGAATCCGTCGTGGGCAAGATAGGGCGCGTCGAAAGCCCCCTCGATCCCGCCCCGATATCAATGATCGAAACGGTCATCAACTACAAGGGCGAGTACATCACCGACGAAAACGGAAATCGCATCCGGCAATGGCGCCCCCATATAGAGAGTCCCGGTGACATCTGGGACGAAATTGTAAAGGCCGCCCAGATTCCCGGCACCACCAGCGCTCCAAAGCTCCAGCCCATCGCCGCACGAATAGTGATGCTCCAAAGCGGCATGCGCGCCCCGATGGGCGTCAAAATCAAAGGCCCCGACCTCGAGACCATCGATCGCGTCGGCCTGGAAATCGAGCGACTGCTCAAAGAAGTCTCCAGCGTCGAAGCCTCGGCGGTAATAGCCGACCGCATCGTGGGCAAACCTTACCTGGAGATCGATATAGACCGCGAAGCCATAGCCCGATACGGGATCAACATCCTGCAGGTCCAGGAGGTCATCGAAGTCGCGATAGGCGGCAGACGCGTCACCACCACCGTCGAAGGACGCGAGCGCTACCCCGTAAGAATCAGCTATATGCGCGAGCTAAGAGACAGCATCGAGACCCTCGGCAAAATCCTCGTCCCCGCACCCGGCGGGCCCCAGATACCGCTCATACAATTGGCCGAGATTCGCTACATCCGCGGCCCACAGGCCATAAAGAGCGAGGACACATTTCTCATCGGATACGTCCTCTTCGATATGAAGCCCGGCCGCGCCGAAGTTGACGTCGTCGAAGACTGCCGGCGGTATCTCGAAGCCAAGATTGACAGCGGCGAATTAGTCATACCCGAAGGCGTAAACTATACCTTTGCCGGCAGCTATGAGAACCAGGTACGCGCGCAAAAAACGCTGTCCATAGTCATACCCCTGGCCCTCTTCATCATATTCATAATTCTCTATTTGCAATTTCGCTCCGTGACAACCGGCATATTAGTCTTTTCAGGAATACTTGTCGCCTGGGCCGGCGGGTTCCTGATGATATGGCTCTACCCGCAGAGCTGGTTCCTCGACTTCAGCGTCTTTGGGGTCAACATGCGCGAGCTTTTCCAGGTCCACCCGATCAACCTGAGCGTGGCGATATGGGTGGGGTTCCTGGCACTTTTCGGGATTGCATCGGACGACGGCGTGGTGATGTGCACCTATCTAAAGCAGTCGTTCCAGGATAAAACCCTGACCAGCGTCGAAGAAACACGTCGCATCGTCATCCAGGCCGGAATGCGCAGAATTCGCCCCTGCCTTATGACGACCGCGACAACGATATTGGCCTTGATCCCGGTGCTCACCTCGACCGGACGAGGCTCCGACATCATGGTCCCTATGGCAATACCATCCTTCGGCGGAATGACAATCGAAATCCTGACAATGCTCGTCGTCCCCGTCCTATACTGCTGGATAAAAGAAATAAAACTCCCAGCCAAGACTCAATAATACCAATTACAGAAATTGAGTGCGCCCGGCCGCAGCCACCTGCGTAACCGGAGGGGAGATCCGAGGCAGGCATATCCGCTTACGGCTTGGGTTGATTCGGGTCGCCGGTAACTTCAAAGACGCGAACGTTGTCGAACCAATACTCTCCCGGCGGCCAGTATGGGTAGATGCAGATGCGGATGTACCTTACATTCTCGGTAATCTCTCGATTATTCGGGTGGCGAGGTTTTATGTGAGTGTAGGTTTTCCACTGTTTGGAGCCGCCGACTGAGAATTTCGTCGTGTAGAGATAACGAAGACGGTACTTGATTGGCCGGCCCTTGGCGTCCTTGAGTGGTTCTCCGCGCGCGCGACGGAACTGCTCCTGCACAGCCGGGCATTCGTCTGCGAAGCTCACCGGCAGCTTCTTTTCGTATCCACGGATGAAGACATAGGCCGGGGACCCTTTTGCATCTACGTAAACCTTGTACGCTCCGCCTTTCTTTATTTCGATGAAATCAGACCAGAAGAACCCGCCGTCGAGACCGGCTATGGTATTGTACTTCGGTCCTGAAGTCGGCAGTTTTTTGGGCGCTTTTTTCAAAGGTTCGCGGTGTACGAACCTCTCTATCCACCACTGGTACGCCTGATGCTGGTACACGTCGGTATCGATCTTGATGACTTTGCCTCGTTTGGGCTGCTTCGGGTCGGTGGTCCAGAAAAAAACAAGGTTGTCGATATGCTGCCAGTGGGCCGGATGCGTGCCGTCTTTGGAAGGAGTATTGAAATCGCCGTTCGGCAGCAGGTTTTTGCCCAGACTATTTGGGTCTTTGATCCGGATCGCTTCCGGGGCCGCAGGCGCCTGCGGCCGCGCGCTTCTCGCCCGGCCGAAAGAAATCTCAGACATCCAAGCGGCGCCTGCCGCCACCGCAAAAGCACAGACGAAAGTCAAAACTTTGGGCTTCACAATCATCTCGGTCCTCTTATTTTAGTTTTCCACACCAATACTTCCCACGCCCTATTCTTGTTCCAGCTTTTTCAACGCTTCGATAGCCTTTTCCCGCCACGTTCCGCTCAGGCCGCTGCGCACTAATGTTGCAAGAGCAATACGCTGGTTCTCCACGTCTGCGATCCGGCGATAGGCTTCAGCAAGCAGCCAATAAGCCTCCGCCTCGAAAGGGGCGCCCTGACCGCAATCGAGGGCCACTCTCAGCGGTCTTATGGCTGTATGGTGATTGCCCCGCAGGGTCTCCAGCTTGCCCAGCCAGAACAGAGTCTGCCCTCGCGGCATGTCCGCCGGAAGCTGCTCGTACCACTCCCGTACAACCACCATCGCTTCGTCAGCTCGACCGTCTTGGATTAGCTGTTCGATGCGCTCCGGAAAGGAACCAATTTTTGCAGCGCGGACCGGCTGTGGGATGATCGCCTCGGCCAGGGCTTCGGCGGTTCGATAATCCTCCACCGCCTGGTCGATCTTGCCGGCACACAGGTGCGCATCTCCTATTGCGATGGTGGCGTCGCGAAAGGCGTGTTTGAACCGGCCGCTCGATATGTTTTGCGGGGCGAGAGTTTTGGCTCGAAGATATTCCTTTTCCGCAGTTTGAACGTCGAGCCGGTCTATGCCGAGGTGGCGAATCAGACGCGCCATTACCTGCATTTTTGCGGCGGGTTCCCGGGACAGATCAAGGGCGGCCCGTAAATGCTTTGTTGCATCAGGCTCAGGAATATAACGCCAGGCCACTTCGGGTTTTCCGGTGTCCGCCGCCAGAAGCAGGTGGGCATCGAGACGGTCGGCCTCGGATGTATCGGCCCGCTCGAGAACCATCAGTGCGGTTTCCATCGCCGCTTTCCTTTCGCCCGTTTCCTCGAAGAAGTTCGCCAGCTCAACCAGCATCGCAGCCGGGAGTTTTGCACGGTCGTAACCGGAGACCAACGGCTGATAATCCTTGTATTGACCTGCTTTGAATCTCTCGCTGAGATGTTCGATTGGAAAAACATCAAGCGGCCGGATACGTTCGACTTTTCGCCCGGCAGGATCGGCAGCGGTGAGTTTCACTTCATAAGAACGGCCGGCCAACAAAAACACGTGGTCCGTCGCAGTACCGCGGGCACGCTGGCCGTCACCGAAATCCCATTGAACGGACCAACGGTTCCAATCGATGGGTTCTTCTCCCGCATCGGCACTGAAACGGTAACGGGTATACTGCCCCGAAGGTCTCTTATCAGGCCAGAGGCTGTCGAGAAGCTCAATTCGCGGCATGACGGTGCGGCCTGCACCCTGGCGTTCATATCGCTGCACCGCAGCCCGGTGCGGTTGAGGGAACAGGCCGTCGGGGATACCGATATAGTGCGCAGCCCCGGGCGGCTTATAACCGAGAAAGGCAACCTGGTAGAGCAGCACCTCTTCATGGTAGTATTCAATGTAATGCAAACCGGCCGTGAGGTTGTGTTCTGCGTTTTTCTGGCCGAACTTGCCGCGTTGTTCGGTGTGTCTGCCCGGCCAATGAACCAATTCGGCCCCGTCCAAAAAACTGAAGCTGCTTTCATTCGAGGCCGTGCAAAAACCGTAATCACCCGTGCGGGGCAGACGAATCCAACCACGATACATACTGATGAAATAGTCTGAGTCGCCGAAGGGATTTAGCCCATCGCTTATATTGTTGTGATAATCCGCACCGTCAAGGCCGGCGGATTGTTCGATAAGTTTCGTCAATTCATCGATAGAATTCGGGTTGGCGGCGTCCCGGGGACGGCGCATCGTTGTCAGTACGAGCCCGGCTTTAGGGACCCAACCTCCTGCCGCCGGTCCGGGTTTGGGCGCACCGGCGCCGGGTCGCTGTTCGGCAATCGCCCGCATGGGATCCACATTCGGATCCGACCTGCCGAAGTAAACATAAAAGTTTTCCTCGACGCGGCCGCATCGCAAACTGATGAGCGTATCGCGTCGAGCATCGTGGAAAGTGATTTGATAGGGAACAGGCCTGCCGGCGCCGTCAAAAATGCGGTAGTCTCGCCCGTCTTCGAGTGCCGTGCCCGCGTGACGGATGCGCACGGCGGCCACATCAACCTTTGCCTTGTTTGAAGCTGCCTTGACCACGGCCCGATAAGGCCAGTCGGGCGCATGCCACGGCACGCGCGCCGATGCCGTCAATACAATAGACAGCACGCCAAGCAGGGCAGAAGCCACATTTATTGTTCGTCGAAAGCTCATTCTTATGGTGCGGCAATCATTCTCCGGCTTCGGTGCTTAGGGCCTTGTAATATGCCGCTACTATGTCCTCATAGCCGGCAGGTAAGGCCTGCTGGGAGCCTGCGATTATTTTCTGACGCATATCCGGCGGCAAGTTTTGAGCTTTTTGCAGGGAGATGCTCACTGCCTGGTCTATCCGGCCGTGGGTCTGGCGAAGAGCATCGAGCGCCATTTTACGCTTGCGGGCCGCGTCATCGTAACGCAGATCGCGGTAGTCCTGCTCGGAACTTTTCATCAATTCGATCGCTCGCTGGACACTTCCAAGACCTCTGCCGCGGTAACTGAGCTCTCTTGCAACGCGCTGGGCCTTTTCTCGCAGAATCGCCTGGTGCTGAGCCAGGCGGTCCATATCCTTGACGAAGTCGGGCGGATTGCCGCCCTGGAGGCCCTGCTTGCCGCCGCCGGTCTTTTTCCCTCCGCCGGTGGCTCCTCGCGGATCCAGTTGTTTCTCGGCCTTGGGCACTCCTGCTTCATAGGGTTCACTGGTCAATCTCGCCGGGGTGGCTCGCCCCTCAAGAGCTCGCGAGGTATCACCAACCATTTGTCCGCTGGATCGGCCTCGGCGACCCGAACCGGCTCGCCCGGACATCTCGCTGGCGTTGGGAAGCCTGTTGCCCGTTTTGCCGACCGCGTAGAAGGAGCTGATTGGTCCGTCTTCGATACCCCAGCCTGCCTGCATATTCCCGCCCCAGGCACCGGTTATGTCGTCTGCGCCTTCGTCAAAATCCTGCATATCCTCAATAAGGTCACCGATCATGTCCTGCAGGCTGGAGGGCAGCATCGCCTCGGGGACCTCGAAAATGCCTTCGACCGGCTCTTCCATCACCCAGCGGGTGAAATCGGCGGTATCCGGCATCCACATCTCGAGGTCCTCGGCCACTTCTTCCGCCAGGGCCTTGGCCCCCTCCTCAATCGGTGTGGCAATTTCGGTCCTGGGCGGAGTCGCCTGTTTTTCTATCTCTTCGAATATTGTGCTGAAGTTGTCGGCCAGGTAATCATCCGCGACGAAACCATGAGGGAGCTTGGCAATTGCATCGACTGAATCCTTGAACCATTTTTTCCAGCGGTCCAGCCGGTGCTCTATATCATCCATCGTCTCGAGATTCTCACCGGTAAGCTCATCCTCGCCGCGATATCCGGGCATCTTTTCATAATCGGCCTCGATTCGCTTCAAGTCGTTGAGGAACTTATCCAGGTCCTCGGCAAGCTTTGCGAGCACACCTGTTGCCTTGGCGTGCTCAATTGGCTCATCCTTTTTCAGTTTCTTGAGGTGCTTGCGGACCTGCTCACTGCGATTCAGCCGCATCAGCAACCCCTCCAGACTCCCGGTAATTGCGTCCTGGATAGGCAGCGACTGATTCGCAAATACTCTTCCGGCATCGAGATCGCTCTGGTCTCGATAGTTTTCAAGAAGTCTTATGACCTCCGCCATCGGACCCGATGACAATCGATTCAGCTCGGCGATTATCGAGCGAGCGCCGAATGCGTTGCGCTGCATTATCTGAGCAAGCTGCTGCGTCTGCCGACGGATAAGGCTCTGGCGATCGATCAGGCCCTTCGCAGGTTTGGGCTCGGCCGCTTCGGTCCGGTTGAGACGCTGGAGCCGAATAAGCTCTTCGATCACCGCCGCATAGTCGTAAAGCTGTTTCTCCATAAGCACCGCCGCCTGTTCGGCAGTAAGCACGATGAGATAGAACTTGCGGGTCTGGGCCTTGCCCGGGCCTTCGGAAAACCCCTCGAAACCCGGGTTGCGGTCGAGCGCCTCGGCCCAGTACTGCAAACGGTCACCGCCTTTGAGTCCAAGCTGCGCCATCGTTCGTGCAAGGTCCAGGTCGAGACGTTTTTGCGGAGGCCCTTCGTTGGGCCAGGTCCCAATTATCTTTGTCTGAGTATCGTCGTTGACCTTGCCGAGCATGGTCACCGGGCCCATGCCCAGGTCGTCCTGAGCGGCAATAACGAAATCCACCGACGAACCAGGTCGCTGCCGCAGGTCACGGCCCGGCCTGGCAAATGCAATAGCAGGCGGCCCATCTCGTTCCAACGTAATCGTATAGGTGGTGGGCATTTCCAGCTCGTACCCCTGGTAATCTCTCAATTGAATTCTGTATGTGCCGGCCTTGCTCAGCGTGACAGCTAATCTCCAATCAGGCGTGGCACGGGCATCCTGCCCGTGTTTTCCAATCATCGGCAGGATGCCGATGCCACTATCGTTCATACTAAAGGTCATCTGCTCCAGCGGTTTGTTGGCCTGGATTGTCAATGTCGCCTGCGTTCCCGGCAGTCCACGTAGATGGCCGTCGAAATCTTCAACCGTGCGGTCCTTGAGGCCGCTGTAAGCGGGATAGCTGTAAGTAACTGTCATTGACTCGATTCGCGGCCTTCGGTCCACGGCGATTTGGAAGTTTTTGCTGCGGGCATCCCCTGCTGTAATGTGAAATTCCAGCGGGCTTTCAACCGCGCCGAAGCTGTGGCTGAAGGCGCCGCCGCCTGCTGCCTTCATACGAATCCTGTGCTGTCGATCATGGACGTCGTCCCAATGTAAGGTTGCCTCACTCGGGATGCGGCCGGAAGCGGCGGCCTTCACGGTCAGCGCGGCGCCTTCGAGCAGTCGTCGGCCGGGCTCGACTTCCACAGACAAGCTGGTCCACGTGAAAGGCGGTATATCGGCTGTGGGCAGGAGGATTCTCAAGAAACTTGTCCGCGCAGCCGGACCCGCCCAGGTCCCATAGCCGGCCGCGACCAGGAGAACGACAAAGAGGGCAACAGCATTTCGACGCAGGATCGGGCTTACGACCGCTTGTCCGGGGTCAACTTCGCCGGCGGCATACATGCCGTCGGCCACAATGGCCTCCACCAACTTTGGAGCGGGGGGAGATTTTTCCCGACCCAATTGGATGGCGTTAATGAGTCTATTGCCTAATTGCGGAATTTCTCGCTCCATCAGGGCTGCGAAGAAGTCGTCGCTGTGCCAACCGACGGCAGGCTGGAGAATTCTGCGCCAAGCTGATGCTGCAAGTGTAAACCATAAGAGCAGAGCAAGCACCCACCGCACTAAGGGACCGAAGCCGGCAAGCTGGTCCAAAACAGTGAGCACGACCGCGACCGCCGTGAATACCGCCGCAGTCAAAATCAGGCCCTCAATCACCACCCGCGCACGCCATAATCGACGCACGAGTCGAACCTGTTCAAGAAGCTGCAAATAGGTCCCGTTCATTTCTACTACCTCAGACTAACTGGTTTCTTCGCCGCACAATCCATTCAGTGCTCACCAGAATCAGAAAGATTATGAAAAAGTAAGGAGAATTCCACAACTGGCTCATCTGCACCTTGTTGGTTACTCGCGGTTCCCTCGGCAGCGACCGGATGAGCTTCTCGACGGCGAGGTCGTCGCTGATCTGGGCGTATAGTCCACCGGTGGACCGGGCAATCTGCTGCATTACAGCGGTGTTGGGCGTCGGGTCCTCCAGCTCGATCCGAGAACCTTCCACCAAGAACTCAGTCTGCTCGTTGGCAAGGTCGGCATCGGCGCCCAGAAGCCTGACTGTAACCTGGAAGCGTCCGCCGCGGTCCGGAAAGTACGCCGCGGTCCAGCGATTAACATTGGCCGGGTCGGAAGTCGGGGCAAGCGGGATGCTCCGGTCGTCAGGAGTGATTACGGTCAATTCCACTGAGGTTTTTTCACCTTCCTCGCTCGGCAGCATTACGGCCGGATTGCGGTTGACCGTCATAGTTACTCGGCTGCCCCGCTTATACACAGCGGCGTCGGTCGATATCCGCAGAGCGGTTTGCTCCGAGGCGGTCTCGCGATGTGCCAGCCAACGAACCATCTGAGACCAGAATCGCACGTAAAGCGCATCAGACTGACCGGAAAGCCTGAGAAGTCGAGACCAGCGCCAAGTTGTGTCGGATGTTAGAACCACAACAACTCCCTTTCCGTAAGGCTGACTCGCAAGCACGATGTATCCTTCCCGGCTTGAGATGTTCGGGTTGGGCTGTGGGTGTCGTGCCAGAACAGTAGCTCCGGGCTTGGCCTGTTTGACAGCCACAATGCCTTTGAGCTCGGGAAGGACATTCCACAACCGGGCGTCGCGAGCCATATCTCCGGTTATGTTCAACGCGGGATGGCGTCGGCCCTCGTATGTGAGATCGAAGCGGAAGGGCTGATCGATCTGTCCGATGCCGCCCTCGGCAATCTCAACGGGCAGCAAGTCGGCCAGGGCGGTGCTGCTTAGGCCGTGCTCCGAGAGGTTCTGGTAACCGCCCAGGACCATCAGGCCTCCCCCGGCCTCGACCCAATCTCGAATGGCAGCGTAAGACCGCTCATCGATCATACGCGACTCGAAGTCGCCCAGCAATACGACGTCGATTTTCTCGAGTCGCTCCGGGCTGAGCAGCTCTGAGGCGGCCATGACGCCCGCGATAGAGACCTGCTGTGGGCCGGCGGCACGCACGAAACTAATCAAATCCACATCGGGGTCCTGGCCGAGACGTTCCCGAAGGAACTTGCATTCGGCCCGCAGCACACCCTCAACGTAAGCCACACGAATCGGCTTGGCTTCCACCCTTAGCTTAAACATCGAGGCGTTGTTAACTGTTGTGCGTTCGTCCTGCTGAGGGGGCAGATGGGCCGTCAAGACGAAATCGCCGGCCTCGGCAGGTGCGTAGTTGAGGTCAATGATCTTTTCAACCGTCTCGGCGTCAAAGTGTACGTATTCGCTCACGAGCGGTGCTCCAGCCCTTTCTATGTATAAAGGAACATCCATCTCGCCTTTGCCGTCCTTGCGCACCAACACTTTTATCGGTACGGTGTTGTGGATCAGCGTTCGGGCCGGACAGTCCACCGAGACAACCGCCAGGTCAACCGCCCTTTCATCGCTGCCGGACAATGAGGGGAAGCTAAGCGTGTATGTGGGGAGGGGGTATTCCCGGAGGACAAGATAATTCCCTCTGCCGGTGGTGTCTCGACCGTCTGATATCAGCAGGACGCCCGCTGCATGTCGGCCTCGAAGCCGCGCGCCAACAGACCGCATCGCCCGAACCAGGTCGGTCTGCTCGAGGCTCGGCTCGTCGGGGAGTTCTCCCGAGCTCAGCTCTTTTCCCGAGATGTCAAACAGCCGCACATCAAATCGTTCGCGCATTTCTTTGGCTACCGGCGATTGCCGTATCCAATCCCGCAAAAACTGATATCGATTTACCCAATCACCGGGACGAATCTGCTGCGATAGTGACATGCTCTGAGAATTGTCGATGATGACGCCCAACTGCGGGGTCTCGGTTTGTTCGATGAGGTGCTGCCATGCCGGCTTTACCAAAGCGGCAAGTAACGCCAGGACCCCAAGGGAACGAACAATCAAAAGTGACCACGCGATCTTTCTTCTGCTGAGGCGAAAGATGTCGCGATAGGTCAGGGCGAGAAAAACCAGACATCCGGCAGTGAGCAGGACCCAGAACCACGCCGGGTCAAATTTTTGCAGCACCAGGTTAGAGAGAATATTTCTCATGCCACGTTGCCCTTGGGTTTCAGTTGTTGTTGTCGAGCGGATGCATAATCCGGCGCCGAAAGTACGTCGCGGTGGCTCATCGCGTCTGCAACTCTTGCCGCTCGACGTTTGGACAAACGGCTCGCCAACAACGGCTCAACGAGCGCCACGATCAGGGCCGCACTTAGAAACAAATCCCACAAACCGTACCCATGACGGGCCAGGACAATTGCTTCCTTGACCGATTCGGGATTGTCCACACAAACCACAGAGACATCAGGACCGGCAATTGTCTCCAAATCTTCTTTCTCAAGGTATTGCAGTTGAGATTCTTCGGGTGGAATGTTGGTGGCGAACATCATACGCGGTTTCGCTGTCTCGGCCTCCACGGCAAGACGCACAACGTAAAGCCCCGCCTGCCGGGTATCGGTGAAGGCATTAGGCGCCGTTGGGTTTGATTCCCTGGGATCCGACTGCCGGTATCCTGCCGTACCGTCAGGCTTGAAGATCACAAGTGTGCGCAGTTGAGTGACGGAGGCCGGGAGCTCGACCACCTGTCCGGTGCGTAAAAAATTTGCCCGCTGCGTTCCGGGCTGTCCCAAATAGGAGACAATCCGATAGAGCCACGGCAGGTACGCCGCTTCAAGCGGGAAGTTGGACCAGTCGCGGTCTATTGACGAGACGAACAACATCACGCGACCCTGGCCGAAGCGGCTTTCGGTCAGAAGCGCCTTTCCCGATGGGCCCCGCATCAACACATCGGCGCTGCCGGGGTCAACTTCGTATCGTTTTGTGAACCGAACATTGGTAAGGCTTCCAAGCTTACCCTCGTTGAAACCCGCCAGCGCCGGATGCCTGCCGTTCAAAGCCGCGATGAAACCTGCATCCCGGATGTCCTCTGAAAAGATCCGGTCTTCACTGCCGGCCGGTTCAATCAACCTCAACAGCTTTCCCGGCAGAAGGCCGCCGTGCAGTCGATGACTGCCGAGGCATCTGTTATATGACTCGGCGTTAACGCGATCTCCCAGGGTAATCAGAAGGCTGCCGCCCTGGTCAACGTATTTCTCCAGGGCCTCCAGGGCCTGTGGCGAGAGCTCGGCCACATTGGCCATCACCGCAACGCGGTATTGGGCCAGCCGCTGCATTGTGACTTGCTGAGGCGTTATCTGTTCGACCGGAATCGGTGCTTTTGCCGGCGCTGCGTCTGTGGCCGCGGCGGGTTTGTTCTCCGCCAGCACGGTCAGCGCAAGACGAAAAAAGAAGAATTCGTCCTGAGCAGCCAATGTGGATGGAGCACCGTTAATTGCCAGCAATCGCATGTGGTCGTCCACGTATAGAGCGAAGTGGCGCTGGTTGTCCGAGGTCAGCATCTCGGCCTCGGCACCGCTCAAGACCACTTTTCCTCCGTGCCAGCCGGCTTTGGCGAACCTGTGTCTGAAGCGAATGAGCCGGGACCGCCGGCCTTCAAGATCGATATTCCTTTGGCTTACGGTCTGCCCGCCAATAACAAGGCTCACCACGGCACCGCAAGGCTCCGACCCGTGGTTCGTCAGGAGCGTACGGAAAGTGAACGGTACGGATACCATCGGTCGCGCCGTTGAGTATTGGAGGGCATCGACGGAAAGATTGGTGATATTTCCTGCATTTGGCCGGGTGGCAACGAGAAAGAGGACGCCGGCGATTCCTAATGCCGGATCATTACCGGCCGGCAAGGCGGTTTCCTGAAAGTCGCTGAAAACATAAATCTCCTTGGCCCCTCCGGGCGTCGAAGAACGACCCAGCGCGCCGATGCTCTCTGCGCCGGCTCTAATTGCCCACTCAACATTCGTTGCCAGATCGGTGAGCGATACTTCACGGATGGCATCTCGAACCGCCTCCATATCGCCGGTTGGCCGCTCAAAAAGGATTTTCGGCCCCGCTTCTCTCTCGCCCGCCAGTATTACCGTGGCCTTGTCGCCGCGCGAAGGAGACAGCTCGTCGATGAGCGAAATAGCGCCGGCCTTGGCTCTATCCAGCAGAACTCCCCGTTCGGAAAGGGCCGCCATTGATGCCGAATCGTCCAGTATGATTGCTATGTGTCTTGCGTTTTCTCCGAGGCCGACTAACTTCGAGAGGCCCGCGGCCTGGCCCGAGGGGGCACGGATAAGTGGCTGGGCCAACGCCAGCACAAAAAACGCCAGCAGGGCCATTCGAAGTATCAGCAGCAGCAAATCCTGGATTCTCGCCCGGCGAGCAGAGCGAACGAAACGCTCATCGAAGAACTGTGTCGTCGAGAAGAATATCTTCTGCCTCCGGCGCGACCGCCGCAGATGCAGAACGAGCGGAATACTTACGGAAACCAAGCCTATCAAAAACCAGGATGCCAAGAACGTCATTTTCTATTGACTCTCGTTAGCTGTCATTGTCTTGTGTTCTCATCAGATTGCCGTTCGAGCTGCTTTTTGGTGCTGGCGCCGCCTGAGGTACGTTCCCAGGAACGTACCGAACGACTGGCTCGTGTCCGTCAGGGAGTAGCTTATCTTGCGTGAGAGGCAGCCTTTTCGAATTTCACCGAGGTAAGCATCGAGCTGCTGCAGGTAATGGTTGCGAATGGCATCGGCATCGGAGGCGACCGTCTGGCCGGTCTCGATGTTTTCGATCTGGCCTGCATCGCGGAACGGAAAGGTCAGCTCGGCCTGGTCGAGGACGTGCAGAACAACTACCTCGTGTTTCTTGTGACGGAAGTGGCCCAGGGCGTCCAGAAGGCTATGAGGGCTCGCCGTATCACCCCCGAACAAATCCGAGAGTATCACAATCAACGCGCGGCGATTCATCGTTTCAGCCAGCTCGTGGAATGTCCGCGACAGGTCGGTCTTGCCCCGGGCCTGCACGTTTTCCAGTTGTTCGAGCACGGTCCTCAGATGTCCCCGGCCCTGGCGCGGGGGGATGTTCAGTCTGACACGGTCCCCATAGACAATAAGCCCGAATGCATCGTGCTGAATCATCATCAGATAAGCCAGCGTTGCCGCCAGATAGCAGGAGTATTCCAGCTTGCTCATCGGACCGGTGTAGCTGTAACCCATCGATGCCGAGGCGTCCAGCAACAGATAACAGCGTAGATTTGTCTGCTCTTCGTATTGCTTGACGTAGAGCTTGTCTCGCTTTGCGAAAACCTTCCAATCGAGATGGCGAGGATCGATGCCCGGTGTGTACTCACGGTGCTCGGCGAACTCGACCGAGAAGCCGCGGTGCGGGGAGCGGTGTTGTCCGGAAAAGAGGCCCTCGACCACCAGGCGTGCCGCAAGGCCGAGGTTCTTTAGCTTTGCCAGAACTGCAGGGTCAAGATATTTCGTGCTTTTCGGGGTTTCAGCCATAACGACTAATCCGCTGTCAGCTCGTCGTATTCCTCCGGTGTCGGTTCGCTTACCTCATCGACGAGGCGTTGGATGATGTGATCGGCGTCGATGCCCTGTGCCTCGGCGTGGTAGTTTGGAAGGACGCGATGCCGCAATACGAGGGCGACCACCTGCCTGACGTGCGCGGTTGTGACATTGTATTGGCCGTGCAAAGCGGCCCAGGCCTTGGCCGCCAGGACCAGGTACTGGATCCCCCGCGTGCCAATTCCCCACGTGACCAGCTCCTTGGTGAACTCGGGGGCAATTTTGTCGTCGGGGCGTGTGGACCGACCGAGCTTGAGACAATACAGGACAACGTGGTCGGAAACCGGAATCTGACGGATTATCTGTTGAAGATTCAGAATGTCCGACCCGTTGAGGACTTTGCTCAGGTCGGGCTCGGTGTCTATAGGGTTGGACTTGACGATTTTCATCTCCTCTTTCGGAGCAGGGTAGCCGACTTTGAGCATGAACATAAACCTGTCAAGCTGGGCTTCAGGCAAGGGGTACGTCCCTTCCTGCTCGATCGGATTCTGTGTCGCCAGGACGAAGAAAGGCCGGGGAAGGTCGTAAGTGACCCCGCCGCTGGTTACCTGCCGCTCCTGCATCGCCTGGAGCAAAGCCGCCTGGGTCTTTGGCGGAGTGCGGTTGATTTCATCAGCAAGAAGTATG
Source organism: Planctomycetota bacterium (assembly GCA_023128595.1). Classification (GTDB taxonomy): domain Bacteria; phylum Planctomycetota; class Phycisphaerae; order Sedimentisphaerales; family Anaerobacaceae; genus DAOVRL01. The sequence goes on from JAGMDR010000188.1 coordinate 15,945, forward strand.
TTCGCAAATACCGGCCCCTTGATAAACCGAAAGGCCCGCTGGTTGGATGCGGGGTCCTGTTCGATGACCTCGGTCCCGGTTATATCAGCGGGCATCAGATCGGGCGTGAACTGGATACGGTTAAACTCCAGATCGATGGCGCGTGCGATTGTCTGGACCATTAACGTCTTGGCCAATCCCGGAACACCCACCATCAAGCAGTGGCCGCGCGCGAATACCGCCGTCAGGAGACCATCGATAACACCCTCCTGTCCGACAATGACCTTGCCGATTTCCTCTCGCAGCACCTGGCGGGCCTCGCCCAGGCGTTGCAACGCCTCTACGTCAACGTCATTAATCGCTTCGATTGAACCGCCTGGTTTACCGGGTTTTGAATGAGCCATGCCTTCCTCACTTTTCTTAACTAATCAAGAGTCGGTGATTTTCACGTAACGAGCGTTTCTTGCATTGAGCACGTTATTGCCCCAGCGCATAACAGAGAATGTTCAGGGCCAGTCGGCGTGCGGATTCCGCATCATAAGCATTGGCGTAGGGATCGTGAATGCCCTTTATCATGCCCAAGGTATCGGTGGGGGAATAAACGACCACGGCGCGTTGGCCAATGAAAACCGCGTGCAGGTCGGGTTTGCGAGGCAGGCGCGTGGCCGCGTGGCGCACCTGGTCGATATCATATAGCGCGTGGTAAAGCCCGTGCTCGGCCGGCACCGGTTGAAGTTTATGTTCGGGCAGGAGCCTGGGGATCAAGGCCCTCGCCTCGCGGTCGAATTTGGCGAAGCCGGACGTGTTGTTGATGAAAAGAAAGCCTCCCGCCTGCAAGTGCCTCTGCAGGGCTGCTATATGTTCGGCAGTCAGTCGCGGCTCATCCATACCGGTCATTATCAGCAAAGGCGTATCGGTAAGCTGCTGAATCTCCGCATCCACTGATTTTAGCTCGTAGGCAATAGGTATGCTGGTTCGCAGCGCCGCAAGTCTAATCAACTGGTAAATGCTGCCGGCATCGGGGTTCCAGTCACCCTGGTGGCGAAGCAACCCGAGTCGCACGGCCGCGCGACGCTGGGCCTGCGTGCCCTCGACCTTGCGGGTATATGCCTGGGTCTTGGCAAAGTTCCGCTCGGCAGAAACGTATGCTATCAGGTTGATCCCCATACGGATCGCGTCTGCGGGCATCATGGCCCTGGTTGCAGCGGGCCTGGCATTGCCGCGGCGGGGCGCCGCCGGGGCATAAAACTCATCCCAGCCGCAGGTCATGTCGTACGGAGTGAGAATTACCGCTGTGCGGGCTGCGATCCTGAGCCCCAGAAACTGCGGAGGGCTCTCGAGTTTACTGCGCACACCCTCTGCGATCGTGAAATAGTGCACGTTTTGGTAAGGATAATACCCGCGAAATATCGGATGGTCCAGTTGGAGAATATCCAGCTTTCGCTTTGGGAAGATTGCCGCTAATTCGGCCCGGAAAGAATCGGCGAATTCCGGGCTTCCGAGCGCGGCATCACCCAGAAGAGTTCCTCCGTCGAGGAGGTATTCGCGCAGTGCTGTTCGCTGCTCGGGTGTGAATTCGAACTTCTGATAACCGGTTATGTGCAGCAGTGGTATCTCGCACTTTTTGCCCGCCTTATACATAGCCACAAGCTCGTCAATCTTTAGAATTGTATGCCCGTACCAGATATCGAGCTGGTAGCGGACATGGCGCAGCAGAGTATCCAAATCCGCCGGGTTGGGCATATAATCCTGCGTCGTACCATAAGTTAGCTTTGCTGCAAAAACCGGAGGGCCCGGCTCGTGCTTGGGCTCGGAACGCCGCAGCGGAACAGCCGGAAGCGGCAGCGGCGGGAAACCCTCGGCCGACGTCTGACGCTGAGGGCTCTTCTTCGGCGGAGGCCCGATTGTGCCCAATTGCCGTTCGGCAGCCATCGCCGACAAAGGCAGCATCAAGAATATCAGGCAGACAACAATCCACTTGGAGCCGCTCGAATTTTCTGGAGTATGGTTAGTCATTTTGCACCTCCTGCCTGCTCGTTTTCAGGCTTTGCTATTTGTGAGAGAACTGGCCAATATTGTTTATCCAAACCCTTGAGTACGACCGGACGAATCCGTGTGCCGTCCGGATTCACGGCGAACACACCTGGAACGGGACGAGGTATTTTGACCGTGCCGAGATCTACACTCGGACGTCCCTGTTTCAATATTATCCCCCCTAAATGACGGGCCAAAAGGATGCGTTTGGCCAGTAGCTGTTTCTGAACAAGGCGCTCGCGTGTAAGTGCATAAAAAGGACGCTTTCGATAAGGCACCCAGGTGTGCTCATCGGGGTCCTCCCACTGCCAACGCTCAATGCGCCACACCCATTCGCCCGGTTTGTAATCCCCTCCGACAAACGGACGCGTCCTCAACTTCATCACCAAAGCCGCTGCATTCTGAATATTGCCCTGAATGTCCAGGACCCACATCCCGTCGGAAAAGGCGCTGAAATCTTCGGCACTGAGCTTCTCGAAGATTTTCTGCCTCGCCTCTTTTTTCAGCGGAAGATCATCGACGTAGTCGCTCTCCGGGACATTGGGGTCCCAGCCGGACACAATGCCGCCGGATTGAGTCTGCAGCTTCAGATCATAGAGACCGGGAACGGGTAAATTCTCGATTACTATTTCTTTGGCGACAACCTTACCGGCATACGGAATGGCGTATATGCCGGTATCGTGCACTTTCTCCTTGCTCGTAGTGATGGCGGCGGCTCGGCGTTGGATTGCCCATACGTGCTCGATCGGCTCATTCGTATCGATGGTTGCCCGGATGCCGCCGACAAGGGTGGGGGCGGCTGCCGGTTCTTCTATCCGTTTTTTGAGCTCGTCAATAGCTGCAAGATACTTCGCCACCTGGCCTTCAAGCACAGCAATTATCTCCGCCCGTTCAGTTACATCGGCCCTGAGTTTCGCTGTCTCTTCAGCGGCATTCTTGAGTTCAGTTAGATTATTGGTCAGTGTTTCCGATGCCTTCGAGAGGTCGGCTTGCAGCTTGTCGCGCTCCTGGGTTACAGCAGTCAAATCGCTCCGGGTGTTGTTCAGTAACTCCGATGTCTTGGAAAGGTCGCCTTTGAGCTTGTCGCGTTCGGAGCCGATCGTAAGCAACGCGGCCTGGGATTTGCTCAATGACTCGGAAATCTCCGAGAGGTCGGCTTGCAGCTTGTCGCGTTCGGCGCCGATTGTAACCAGCGCGTCCCGGGTCTTTTTCAGAGACCCCGAGGTCTTCGAGAGGTCGCCCTTTAGCTTTTTGCCTTCCTGGGTGACTGTAGTCAACGCAGCCTTGGTCTTATTGAGTGACTCTGAAGTCTTCGAGAGGTTGCCTTTTAGTTTGTCCCGGTCCTGGGTCACAGCAGTCAGCTCGCCCCGGGTCTTGCTTAATGACTGCGACGTTTTCGAGAGATCGCCCTTTAGTGTGTCTCTTTCGGTCCGGACGTTTTCCAGATCGGCCTTGAGCTTATTTGTCTCCTCTATGGAGCTATGAAGGAGAATGCCCAGACCACCTATTTTGGCCTTATTGGCTTTGTACTGCTCTGTCAATTTGTCGCGTTCCTGTTGGACGGTCTCGAGGTCTTTCCTGGCCTTTTCCAGGTCCTTTTCCATCTCTGCCCCTTGGGGCCGGGCCTGGGCTTGGCCCGGGGGGCCGGTTTGGCTTTGAGACGAGTTTGATGCAGATATCTCGGGTTCTTCTTCTTTGCGTTCACAGCCAACCAGAACCACGCCACAGCCCAACGCAAATGAGAGGGCAAGGATCTTCCACCTTATGGCGGAGTAAGGCGTGAAACACCGGTTTAGAAGCTCCATAAACAGCACCTCTCACTGTTTACGCACACATACTACGGACATCTTGGCCGACCGGCACACACGAGAAGTAAAGCCGATGAGCCATACGCTTCGGTGATCAATGGTCTCTATTATACCGCGCAAATCCGGGTAATCAACCTCTTTCTGCCGATCTCTTGCTCTCAAGGAATCTATCGCTGATATGCCGGCAGGAAGTGCATATAGACTTCCAGGCAAAGGGCCCCTATCGCCGTTGAGTAGCAGCGGGCCGACCCGTTAACCTTCGCTTCGGTGTATCCTTCCCAGCTTCCATCGGCGTTTTGGTTTTCAAGCAGGAACCGGCGTACCGTCGGGTGCCAGCTTGCCCAGCGCCGTCCGCCGGCCTGGAAGTGGGCCTGCATCGCATAGTAATTCATATACCAGAAATAGGCAATGCCGCTGCGGTATTTCATTTTGGCCATCCACTCAAGGCTTTTGGTAACCGCCGGATCGTCGAACGCGCCCAGAAGCTGCATGCACAGAATTCCCGCCGCGGTGCGTGCAGGAGCCGGACTGCCCGAAGGACCGGGCTGATAGCAAAAGCCGCCGTCCGGATGTGCACAACTTTTGACGTATTTGAGAGCATTGTCCATAGTCTCCTTTGGGACATTTAGTCGCGTGTTCACCGCCGCTCGAAGCGCCACCACCTGCATTACGGTAACGCTCAGGTCGGCATCCGAGGGGACCGGCTGATAACGCCAGCCGCCAAGAGGAGACTGGCTTTTGACAATCAAATCCACAGCTCGCTGAACGCTGTTGCGCATCGGCGCGGTCGGGATCTGCCCGTATGCCTCGATCATAGCCAAAGTCGATAATCCGTGCTCATACATCGGACCATTCGATGGATTGGGCGAGGAGTAAAGGCCGTTGCTCTGTTGAGTAGCCAGAATGTAGTTGACCGCGCGGTCCACCACGCCTTTATACGGCCCGCGACCCGGAACGTGTCCGCGCCCCAGGAATGCCAGAAGGCAAAGGGCGTTTACGCCGTTGTTGGAGCCATAACTGCTGGGCCAGCATCCTTGAGGCTCTTGCTGTCCGATCAAGTACTCCAATGCCCGATCCGCCGATGCCTCAACGCGCGCCATCTCCTGCGGATCCGGCAGTATGTCCTCGGTAATTTCAACGTGGCGGTCGGAGAACGACCCAGCCACAAGAACGCCACCGGTGCCGACAGCAATTGCACCGACCGGAAGCAACATTATTATCCAGGCAGCAATCCCGCGATTCGATTGATGAGGCGTTTGGCGGGTTTTCACGTTCATTTGCGATGTCCTCCTAAGTCAATCCTGACATACGACGCACAAAAACGTCGAGACAATAAAGCATTACCAACAGAACCAGAGTCAACCAGTTGTCCCATATCTCTTCCTCGTGTACGCGATTGATTGTGAGCGTCTCGCCCTTGAGCTTCTCGGACAGCTTTTCGATCTCATTCAATTCCAGCAGCCCGCCCTTACTGAGTTCGGCAAGGTTGCCCAACGTATCGCGGTCCACATCCGGGCGCATCAGCTCGCGACTTGAGTCAACTACTTGAACGGATGCACTGACACTCCGCCCGCCGATCTCGCTGCCGAAAGTGTATTGCCCTTCCTCGCTCGCCATCCAGCTACCGTGAAAATGGCCCGCTTGCGTCGATTGCTTGAGAATTACAGTTTGGACAGTTTCCCCCTGAACGAGACGGACACTCATCTGAGATTGCTCGAGCGGCTGCCCGCCGGCGTCCAGCGCGTAAAGCTCCACTGATACACTTTCGCCCACCTCCACCCTAACGGGATAGACTTCAAGCCAGCTATCCTTGCCGCCTCGCTCGCCGGAACGCGCGACATGGCGAATTACCTGCCCCCAGAAGCGAGAAAAGAGATGGTCCCCGATATACGCACGCCACCGATACGTTGCATCCGTTCCGATAAACACCACTCGCCCGGCGCCCACAAACTGCTCGGCGATCAGCGGGCGGTTTGGCTGGGCAACGGTGGTCAATTCGGCAAGGACCGTCGCTCCCGGCGTGGTATCGTCGGCGGCAGCGGCCCAGAAAAAGGACGGCATCCTGCTCCAAACGCTGCGATTCCGGGTGGCGCTGTCGTACAATCTAAAGGCCGGGTGAATCGAACCCTGCGAGGTAACTGTCATCTGGAACGGAGCGAAGGCGGGCGCTTCGATACCATCTGACTTGGCCGAGGACTCAACCTTGCCGGTCGCAAACTTCACCGGCAGCAATCCGGCAAGCGGACCATCTGCAAAAGCATGCGGCATTGCCTGGGGCCCGGCCTGGACTATCAGGCCGACTCCGTCCCGCTCAACTGCAAGGGCAAGCTCCCGCTGAAGGGCTTCCGGCAGCAATCTCGGGGTAATGTCACCTAACATAACAACGTTATATTTTGAAAAGCCCTCCGCATTTTCCGGCAGGCGAGCAAGCTTAGGCAGTTCCTGCTCTTTTGACGCCTCGGCACGGAGGCTTGCTTCCACTACGATAGTCACTTCCAAACCCTGGTCCCTTCTGAACGAATGGTCGAGAAAACGAAAGTCCCACCGCGGATACCCTTCGAGGTAAAGCACTTTCCATCGCTGCTCGTCCACGTCGATGGTCACACTCAAGCGGTTATTGACGTGCACCTGCTCTTCGCCCTGTCTCTCTACTTCGACAGTCAGCAGGTGAATGCCGGGCTCCTTGGCCTCGAATTTAAGCTGCACCTGCCGACGCTCTAAGTCGCGAAGAGTAAGCTCGGCCTCGTCCAGAACATTCTCCTTCTCGAGGAGCCTGACTTTGACTCGCCGATTATCAAATCCGCTGGAATTCACCGTGGCAACCAGGGCCGCTGTATCTTTGAGAGTGACCTGGGCAGGGCAGAGCACGTCAAGAAGTGTGATATCCACGAGCGGCTCCGGGCTGCCGAGAGGTACAGTCCAGACCGGGACGCCTGCTTCATCGGTAGTTACTGCTTGATGGCGCCTTATGACGTCGCTCACGTCCGGCCCGATTGTGCTTCGACCGTCGGTAAGAACGACGATTCCCGCTAACTTTCGCCCGGCCGACTGGGTGATTACTTCCTCCAGAACACCGCCAAGATTCGTGTCTTTTCGATCCGCAGAGTCGGATTCTTTGGACTGCTTCATATTTCCCCAGACGCCGGGGGCAAGGGTGCGAGCAAAGCGATAAGGCTGGAGTTCAAATTGCTCCTCGAGCCGATCTTTGAGGGACTTGCTGTTTTCGAGCACCCTACCGGTCAGCTCGGCTCGGCTGAGGTTGAACAATTCGCGCCGTACGTTCGCATCTATCTTTGCCGCAGTTCCGTCGGAGGGTTTCTCGACCATTCCGGCCGCCTGGGCCAGCGCCGCTGATTGTTCTTCGCTATAAGCACCAACCGGCAGCGACATGCTGTCCGACTCATCGAGGAGCCAGAAGACGAGCGGCTTGTCGGATATATGTTCATCCAGTCGAAGGAACGGGCCCCCGAGGACGATTACGAGCAGCAGCAGAATGCCAATTCGGCACGCCGACAGCACGCCTCGTACCGAACGCGAGACGTGCGGCAGACTATTTCGATGGCGCACAACAATGAAAAAAGCGATAGGCAGCAGTAGAATCAGCCCGACCAGTAATACGGTCGGCCGCGCCCACATCAACTGTACCTCATCCAGTCTGCCGGTCAGGCTTTGGCTTATTCCAAGAGTTTTGAGCAGCCACTCTAACAATATATCCCCGCTCCATCAGGTCCTGTGCTTCACTTCTCCAGCTCTGTGCTCAGGTCACGGTAATACGCTTCGATCAGCGGTTGATAAGCTTCGGGCCCGCGCTCCTGCATGCCCTGAATAAGCGGCTGGCGCAGCCACGGCGGCAAGCGGTAGAGAGCGGCGCCCTCAACCGGGGCAATATCATCGTCGGCGTAACCTACGTTGATGATTCGGCCGGTCCGAATAGCCATATCACCCCGCCCGCCCCCCCTTCCCATACGGTTGCCCGACAAGAAGAGACCTCCGTCCGCCTCCGTGTTTCTGGCCATCCAGCTTGACATACCTAAAGCCTCTCGCAAGTCCGGCGAGCCGAGCATCTGAGTCAAACCGCTGGTTTGTGACGTTCCCGTTCTCGACATCAACTGATCCAACTGCCCAATCGTCCGTGACAACTGGTCCTGCACCCCCGTCAGATCGTTACTGTTTGCAGTCAAGGTTTGCTGCAATCTGTCCTGATGGTCCATAAGCATTTGCCGGGGCGTGGTACTATCGGCTGCCGAAGATGGCCTCGGCCTTGTATCCCGGTCGGCGAATCGAGGATCGACCTGCGAGCGCTGCCGTGCAGTCGGAACATCAACCGGTCGATCCCACCAATCAAGCTCATCGATCTCCATGAGCTCTCCGATCTTGTCCTTCAAGGCATCAACATCCGGCCCGCCCTCTTCTTTGGGGTCCTCCTCCGGAGTATCGGCCTCTACGGGCATAACTTCCACCGGCCGTCCGGGAGGGACCCAGGGAGCCGGCGGCATCGTCTGCTCATCCGAAAGCATCTTTTCCCTGCGCTGCCGCAATAGCTCCTGAAGTCGGTTACTAAGAGCCAGGGCCTCGGGGTCGAGCTCCTGTTGCTCGCCGGAAATTTCATCAAGCTGTTTCGCCTCGGCGGTCGCCGCCTGCCGGCGAAGGGCGTCAACCTCTTGCCGCAATTGATCGAGGAGCTCATTTTGCGACTGCAGGTAACTGTTGAGGCCCTGCAGCTGTTCCATTGCCTGGCGGCCCTGAAGCCGCGCCATCAGACCGCTAAGGCTCTTTTGGGATTCGGTCGGCGAGGCGGCAAGCGCCCGGCGGGCTGCGATGATCTCTCGAAGCTGCTGCTGGAGTTGAGAAAGCTCCCGCTTTTGTTCCGGCGTCAGCTCCTGCAAATCTTCAAGCCGTTTCATTACATCTTCGCCGAGAAGCTCGGCGCCCTCCGTAGAAAACATCCCTGCCACCTGCCGGGCCCGCAAAGCCATCACACGAAGGGCTTCGGCCTCGGCCGGCAGAATCAACATTGACTCATCGGCTTCGGCCGCTTCGTACAGACGCTCGGAAAGCTCCAGCAGCTCCTGCCGTTCTTTCTGTATCTCGCCGTACATCTCCGTGAGCCGCCGACGCTGCTCCTCGGTCATTCCCTCACTCCAGCCGCTGATAGTACGCTTAATGTCTTCGGCGGTCATGACCGTCCCGTCAGGATTGAGCAGCGTTACGGTCCCCGATTCATCCATCTCTACCTCGAAATCCTCAGGCAGAGCTGCGATCTCTTCGACAGCACCGGCGGAAAGCTGTCCCTGGACTTCAACCAGCTCCTGTATATTGTCGAGAATGCCGGTCAGGGCATTGTCCACTCGGTCCATTTGGCTATTGTTCTCGCGCGGTGCATCATCGAGGCTGATACGAAACGTTTCGCTCGTTCCCTTTTGCCCTTTGAGGTCCTGAGCGAAGACGCGATAATAGACCGGCTGACCGGGCTGAACGTCCAGGGCGTTCATATCCAGCGAAGTTATGACCTTACGATTGACCTGCGGCTGATCGTATCCGGCGAGCTCGCGGCGCTCGTCAAGATCATTGGGACTCGCTCCTGTCTGGATAAAGACATCGGCAACTCCGAAGTCATCGCAGGCGCGAACAATAAGAGGGACGGCCTGAGGCTTCGGCAGCGCAAGATTCCTGCCCGGCCGCTCGACAAGAACGGAAGGGTGCTGGTCTTTGGCCGGGATTATCGGGATCGCTTTCATCGCCGAGCTGGGATGACCCAGCCGGTTGCGGAATTCAATAGTCAAATGCCGCTCGGCTACCGGGATTGAGCCAATCCATCGGTCGCTTGATATGTCAAATCGCATGGGAACCGATTCCACACGCTCCAGGTTGGTCTGCTTAACCGTGCGTTTTGTCTGCCTCAAGGCGCCCGCCCGGTCGAAGAGAATCGTCCCTTTGTCGATGCTGAATTGCAATCCCTCCAACGTGATCGGTGCGTTGGGGTCTTGTCCTTTGAATTTGTCCGCCGGTATCTCCAGACGGGTCCAGTCGCCGGGCTTTGGCAGCCGACCGGCATAGACTCCCAAAACCTCGGCGGCGGGCGGCTTTGCAGAGAACCAATCCTCCAAGTCCGGCAGCTTTCCCCCTTGACGGAGCTGTTCGGTTTGGTCGGCGCTGAGCGGTGAAGATGAAGAATCCCATATCAATTCGTATGTTTTGCCTGCGGTCAGGGCTCGAACTCTCAGACGGTCCGGAGACTCCTGCGGTTCAAGCCGAGTGTAGAGAAACAGCGATTCATTGTGGGAAATGCTCAGCCGATGCAGCCGGGTACGAAAACCGTATGGCCCACGGGACCAATTAAATGTATGGGCCTGGCTGCCGCTATAAGTCTGCTCCTCGATCCAGCGCCATTTGCCCATCAGCTCGGCATCGCCCGGCACATCGTCGTCGAACCAAACGGACTCAGCAGCCTCGACCTGCTCTATGGCCTGCTTGTCGGCCCGAAACAGGTGTATTTGGCCCTGGGCCACATCGCCGCTTACGGCCGCCGCCAGATGAATAGTAGAGCCTCCCGGAGCGCTGATCTGACGGGTAAGCTCGCTCACCTGGCGCCGCTGGGGGATTTTCATATAATCGGGCAACTGAATCTCAGCGGACATTTCTTTGACTATCGGCCTGCGAATCACCGTTATGCGTTTCGGCACAGTCCACGTTCCCCCGCCAATCACCTGGTAGTCATACGAGGTATTAACGCAGCTAAGCGTGAAGGCAAACTGCTTATTGCCTTCGCGCTGCATCGGGTAGGTTGAGTACTCTCCTTTGTCGGTCCGAAGCCGCAGCGTGAGATTCTCCAGTTTGTCCGGCTCGACGGTCGCCCAAAGCCGCACAGGTTCACCAAAAAGCACCGAGGTATCTCCCGGATACGCCTGCAGTCTTACCCAAGTGACCGGCGCAATGGGTCTGGTCGGCATAAGCAGTCGCATCGCGGCAGCACGGACACGCTCGTAAAGCAACAACGAAAGAGCTGAGGCGATTAGTATTGTCGTGGCCGCCACCAAGGCGACTCTTCGCACGGGCCTGGGATCGGCTACGGTCTCAACACGGTAGCCGGCCAAACGCTCGGCGGTCTGTTTAATCAGACGGTCTTCCAGAGGCCTGATCCGACTGTCAAGGATTCTTTTGCGGGCGCGCAGGTCTATGACAGTAACGAGGCTGTTGTGCATCCTGCCTATTATGCCCTCGATCAAGAAGGCAATCTGCACAAGCCTCATGGGCCTGATGGCCGGCCAGAGGACCAACAGCATAAGCGTCACCAGAACCAGAACCAGCAAAACCGAGCACGCTGAAATTCGCAGCCACACGGGAAAGGGCGCCAGGATATCGAGAACTGCACCCGCCGTTAGCCCGCCGACACCGGCGATAATCATCAGGCCAAAACCCAAAAGCACCGCGTTGCGGCGTATTCGGCGGCGAGTCGATACCACCAAATGCTCCAGTCGTTCAGATGTTTTCCGGGTCGATTCACTCATTGTTCCACCGTCATAAACGCTTCCTCTCAAGCACTTTTTGTGCTCGATGAGACCTGTTGCTCGGCCGCACCCGAAATTCGAAGCACATGTCGGATCGACCGTCTAACTAAGCCGCCTTCGCCCGGCGACGGCATCGAGCCCGCCGCAATGGGTACAAGCTCGCGACGAGGGCGAAGTGTCGCAACAAAAAACTCAGCCCCGATGACCACAAAACACAGCCAAATCAGTGTTCTCCAGATCTCACGTTTGCCGGTGAGCTGCTCGGCCAGAATTGTATCATCGGGCATGCTGCGAAGATACGCCAATTCCGATGCGCCCGCAAGAATCTCACGGATTTGCTCTTCGCTCATCGTCGTGAAATCCGCCTTTTTGTCTGCAAGGTTTACCGCAAAGCCCAGCTCCACCCGCTCAGGGACCTCCTCTGAATGGGGGAAAATGTGATATGTATAGAAACCCTTTTGGTCAGTCTGTAACATGGCTCCGACCAGGCCTCTGCCGCTGCGACGAAGCTGTATCTTGTGTGGTTTGCCCGTGGGGTCTATTGCCTGGACACGCGCATCCGACCACCGGTCGGTCAATCGGATAGGCGCCGGCTGCGAGGGAGCGACCGCCGCCGGTGCTGCGGCGTCTGCACGCCTTTGCAGGTACGCCACCGTCCGCAACAGCATCGGCACGAATTCCGGCTTCAGAGGCAGATTGGACCAATTAGCGGTGGCGGCAAAACCAGCCACTATTACCTTGCCTTCGCCGAGTGGTATTTCGGCAAGTATCGGTGTCCGGTTTGCCAGCCGCATCAGCACGTTCGGACGCAATACGGGCTCGGCCTGGTCTTTTGCCCTCTCTTGACGCACCTCAATAGGAAAGTAGCGGTAAAACTTGACCGTACTGAAGTAGTCGGCATCTTCGCCCGCGAAGACATTGAGCACCGGATGGCCCAGGTTGATATTGCCGACAGGCATGAAGTTTGATTCGTCTTGCTCGTTACCCACAGGCTGGGCCAGCCGTATCTGCGTTGTCATCGGCGCATCCAGCAGATGCTGGTTGTAGTCCTCGGCTCTTGAGTGTGCACCGGGCAGAATAAAGACGCCGCCGCCGGACTCAACGTAACGCCTCAACATTGCGGCACGCTCGCCGTCCATTGGAACATCCGCAAAAACCGCCACCTCTGCCGCATTGAGCATTACGTCGGTCAACTTATCATCCTTGACAGAGATAACATTAATCGCCGCTGCCAAAAGACTTTCGTCAAGCCCAAATGCGTCCTTGGCTTTTTGAGGCGATTTTAAGGCCGCCTTGACATAAACTTCCGCAGAACGCGCGTTCGTCTCGTCGGTGGGCCCCGTGACTAACAGAACGTCAAGCTTTTCCGCGACATTGAGGCAAAAGAGAAATGTATTGTCCTCCGGATACGCGTCGGCTGGAAGCTGGAATCGACCTTTGATCAGGCCTGAACGGTTCGGCGTTATGCTGACCGACCGCGTTATCCGCTGTCTCGGCTCAAGAGTCAGATTAATCTGTCTTACCAGCTCATCGTCCAGCATAACCGACAGCACAGTTTCAGTTGGTTCCTCCGCCGAACTATTAACCACCGTAGTATCGAGCAGAACCGGAAGCCCTTTGATGACGCGGTCGGCCTCCGGCGGCTCACCCACCACGGCGACATTCCGGACAGGCTCGGCTGTACCCACGTTCATTACCACCACTGATGTCTGAGCGTCCAGGTTCTCCAGAACCGGATGCTCGGCAAGCGCCGACCAGGAGCTTCGAAGGCCGTTGGTCAGCAGATATACCACCCGTCTGCCGTGCGCTTTCGACGAAAAAGCCTCCCGGATTGCGCCAGGCAGGTCCGCATTGCCGGTGTCGGTACGCAGGTTGTCCATGCGAGGAGCTATCCGCTCGGGATGTACGGCGAATCCCTCCACCAGCACCTGAGGCCTTTTTCCCGCACGTATGACCTTGAGGTGGTCATCCCGAACAAGCATATTTATTATTGTCCCGGCGAGGCTGCAGGCGCGTTCAAAACTGGTAGTTCCGCTGCTGCGCACAGCCATAGACGGTGAGGCGTCAATGACGATTACCACATCCTTTCCGTCCCCACCAATGCCCAGGAAGGCAAACCGGTGAACAACCGGCCGGGCCAGAAAAAATACGACCAGCCCCACGAAAGCCAATCGCAGAATCATCACAAGAAACTCCAGCAGACGCGCACGCCGGCGCTGCTGTACGTAGCTGTCCATGAGGAAGCGGAACGTGCTCAGCTCAATCGTGCGCATGCTGTGCAGCGTTATCAGATGCAGCAGAATCGGCACCAGTGCCAATGGCAGAAACCACAGCAATTGCGGATTAACCATAAGACAACGCCTCCATTCACCTCATGCGGCTTCGCCTGCCCAGATACGCGCTAAGCGACAGATCCCACGCCGTATCTGTGGAAGTCAATTCATAACTGACGTTTCTTTCCAGGCAGCCCGATTTAACTTCACTCAGAAAATCGCCCAGTCTCTGAAGGTATTCACGCCTTACATTTTCGGGATTGGTCACGACGATACCGGAACCCTCGATGTCCTTGAATCTTGTCACCCGGTTATAAGGAAACTTCAATTCGTGCGGATCCATAACATGAAAGACAATTACTTCGTGCTTAAGATAACGAAAATGTCCCAGGGCCTTGAAAAGCTCCTCCAGGTCATCCAGCAGATCGCTGATGATGATAACCAGTCCACGTTGTCTAATCCTGCCGGCGATCTCGTGCATGACTGCTCCCATCCGGCTTTCCCGCCGGGGGCGCACTGTCTCCAGAAGGTCAACGATGTGGCGGAAGTGACTGGCTGTCGAGCGGGCCGGCAGGTAATGACGCAACCGGTTGTCGAAAAGCGCAAGCCCCACCGCGTCGTTCTGATGCAGCATTAGATACCCGAGAGCAGTAGCCATGTATGAACCGTAATCGAGCTTGGTCATACGGCCCTCGGCGGCAAAACTCATAGAGCGCGAAATGTCAAGCATTATGGTGCAGCGAAGATTGGTCTGATCTTCGAAAAGCTTAACGTAATACTTGTCGGTTTTTGCCAGGAGTTTCCAGTCCAGCATGCGGGTCGGGTCGCTTATCGTGTACGGGCGGTGGTCTGCATATTCCACCGAAGAGCCATGGTAGGGGCTCGAATGCCGGCCCGAGAGAAAACCCTCCACCGTCTGACGGGCCACCAGCTCCATGCGGGAGACCAGCTCAAGACCTTTCGGATCTATGAAACGTTTCTTTGGCATTTGCCAACCGTCGCTCGCAGGTACTTCACCTGTTAAAACTGCTTCTTTGCCGCGGGCGGTACGTCAGGGATCTGGGTTCAAAATCTTCTCATCCAGCCGGGCCACTCCGGGGGCAGATCTCCATCCCGATTCCAATCCCTATGCCAGGACAAGTCCCACAACTCTTTTAAGCCGATTTTTCGAGCGGAGAAGTCCATAAAAAGCCCATTTACCGCTCCATCGTGTCGATTTACGCAAAAAAATCGCATACATTTCATCTCGGCATACGAAGAAGTCTGCCCGTCGTACTCCGGCGGCGGGTCCTCGTAAAGAGGCAAACCCGAAGACCACGCGCAATCCAGCAATACAGGAACCTTACCGGCGCCCTTGACGTCGAAACTCTTCCACCAGCCATCCTGGGGATATTCACCGGGCAAGAACGGATACGCTTTGTCGCGAATCCAGTAATTGGTTCCGTAACTTCCTTTGCGGCCTTCTTCTTCCCAGGCGGCCAAAGAACCCCGGGCCCCGTCACTAACGGTCCTGACCGCCATTGGACAGAAATAGACTTTCGGAGTATCTTTAGAGTACGGCTCCAGCACATCCATCCATTTGTGGTATTCCAAACCGGCAAATTTGCCGTCATGCTCATTCACAAACAACCCAAAAAAGTGTCCCCACTGCTTTTGCTTATGAAGACAAACCACTGCTTTGCTCTGCCGACGGGCCTTTTGCAGAGACGGCATCAATATCGACATCAAAATCGCAATGATAGCCATAACGACTAACAACTCAACGAGCGTGAATGCTCTTCGACCGGTCATTTACTAACCTATTAACTTCTTTTTCATAGAAAGCACGGGGCGAAATAATAACCTAATCGGTTTAAAGTAGAAAAATCAAACGGATTTAGGCAGCTCTTGTAACAATTGTTCAATGATATCATCCGTGCTTACGTTCTCGCTTTCGGCTGTGAAGTTGGTCACAAGCCGATGCCTCATCACCGGCAAGGCGATAGAGGCAATATCATCGATCGAAGCATGCGGTCTGCCTTCGAGAAGCGCCTTGGCCTTCGCACCAAGAAGCAAGGCCTGACACGCGCGAGGACCCGCGCCCCAGCTTAAATATTGGCGAATGAACTGCGGCTCACCTTCATCATTCGGTCGCGTTGACCTGACAAGACGAACAGCATACGATGCAACAGGCCGCGCCACAATAACCTCACGCACTACATCCTGCATTCGAAGAATGTCCTCTTTGCTCAGAACCGGCTTGAGCTTCTCGTATCTCTCGCTGGTCGTCTTCATGGCAATGTCAATCTCTTCATCTGGAAGCGGGTAGTCCACCTTTATCTTGAACATGAAGCGGTCGAGCGCAGCCTCTGGAAGAGGGTAAGTGCCTTCCGACTCGATCGGGTTTTGCGTACCCAAAACAAAAAACGGCAAATCCAGGTCATGGTGCTCCCCGGCAATTGTCACCTGATATTCCTGCATCGCCTGAAGCAAAGCCGCTTGAGTTTTGGGCGGCGTGCGGTTGATCTCATCCGCTAATACCATATTCGCGAAAATGGGGCCTCGGACAAATCGCATGAAACGCTTGCCGGTGGATTGGTCTTCTTCGAGAATCTCAGTACCGGTGATGTCCGAGGGCATAAGGTCCGGCGTGAACTGGATTCGCCCAAACTGCAGCGAAAGCAATTGCGAGAGGCTTGAGATCATTAGCGTTTTTGCCAGCCCCGGCACGCCTTCAAGAATACAGTGCCCTTGGCAAAAAAGCCCCAGCAGCATCAGCTCCATTACGTCCTGCTGGCCGATGATTACGCGGGCCATCTGCTCCATCATTGCCTGATAGGCCTCAGTAACTTGCTGAGCCGTTTCCAGAACCTCTTCAGGGGGCTTTCTGGTTGCGCTGCCGACCGAGTCATTCATAAGTATTACTCCTTTTGCCAGGATCCACAATTGAACGTGACGCGGCTACCCCGCCGAGCTTGTTTTAGATGATTATACGTACTTTATCGGTCGTGTCAACAATTTTGGAAGCCCCGCGACTTCGGGGCTGTGGCCGGATTTTCCGGCAAACCAATTTCTTCGTGGTATCTTGATCAAACGGTGCCACGCTCAAACGGCCGAGTGGCACGCTCAAACGACCAAGTGGCACGCTCAAACTTTGTTTGGGCGTGTCTCTATCTAAAGCATTATCATCAACAGGATTTCGCTGTGCCAGGAAAATTAGCCACACCCCTGAAGACTGAGATTCACTCGCTGCTGATCTGCTTAGCGAACTACCATTCCCAAGATAGCCCCTTGTTACGCCAGATTCCTCAAAGTTGTATCGCCCGCCAGGTGATGTAAGCATAAGCTTACATCGCTTTGCTGCTGAGCGTGTTTTGGGTTGGGGATGCGACTTTGCGTTCGGAGGTTCGTGAGCTTTGTGATATGCCTCGGCACAGGACTTACGGCTATCGTCGGATTTGGGCGTTGCTGCGGCGTAAAGGTCACAAAATCAACAGGGAGACGGTTCGGCGTATGATGCGTCAGATGGGGCTGAGCAGGCCTAAGATATGGCATAAGCCTAAGCGGCCGAAGCGTGTTGAGAAGATGCGTCCTGTCGAGCCGAACCGTGGCTGGCAGATTGATCTGACGAGCTTTGTGTTGAGTAATATGACCACATTGTATTTGGTAATGGTCACGGACTGTTATACTCGCAAGATAGTCGGCTGGACTCTTGATAGGCGTTGCAGGGCGAGCGAATGGGTCAGTGCGTTAAGGATGAGTTTGGAATCGCAGGGGCTTATGAGCAAGGAGCTTTGCAGGAATCTTGTTGTTCGCAGTGACAATGGTTCTCAGCCTTGCTCGAAGAAGTTTGTCGAGTATTTGGGCAAGGCCGGGGTTCGAGGGCAGTATACCGGCTACAATGCCCCTGATGACAATGCTTACGTTGAGCGGGTGATTCGGACGGTCAAGGAAGAAGAGGTTTGGCCGAATTTGTATGACTCACTGTCCGAAGCCAGGGCGGCGATAGAAGATTATATCAATTACTACAGCAATGAAGGAATCCATTCGGCTCTGGGTTATTTGACGCCGAGTGAGTTTGCGGCCGCGCATAATACCCTCGCTGCCGCTTAAAAGTGTCTTGATTTCAGGGGAGCACTACGGGGAGGCAATTCTTGATTTCTGATTGTTGCTGCTGTTATGCTGAGAATTGCTTGATGAGTGGGCGCCAAAAGGATATAATCTCGGAGCAAAATCAGGAGTAATCAAGCGAATGAAAGCAGAAGAACCAAGGCCCAACATTAGGTTGCCGGAAGAACATTGCCTTGCCAATGTTGTCATCATATTGGCAATTGTTCTTGGGATTGGTGTTTACTTAATCGCCACAACAGTTCTGATTGCAGAAGATAGTACGCTGTACATTGAATGTGCCAAGCAGATTGCGGATGACCCTGTTGAAGGTGTGCGCAATATGCAACTATCTCCGGGATACCCGTTTCTTATTTATCTCACGCATAAAGTGACAGGGTTGTTTAATGATACAGAATCAATACAAAGGTGGATTATTTCAGCTCAGGCTGTTTCGCTTTTGAGTAAAGTAATTGCCTCTTTGGCATTATACTTTGTGGGAAGTTATTTTGTTGGTCCTAATCTAAGTTTTTGGGGCGTCCTGATTTTGAGCATTTTACCGGATTCGGCTAAGCTCGGCAGTGATGCACTGACCGAATGGCCGCACCTAATGTTTCTAACAACGGGATTCCTGCTTTTGTTATTAGGCGCCCAATACCGCAAGAACTGGATGTTTGGCTGGGCAGGAATAATCGCAGGGTTAGGATATTTGGTCCGGTCTGAGGGCTGCCAACTGATTGTATATGGCAGCGCATGGCTGCTATTTAACCTTGTCCGGCCACAAGGCAAAACGAAGAGAACAAAGGCAGCGGGGGCTTTAATTTTACTTTTGGCAGGTTTTGCTATTATTGCTGTTCCCTATATGCGGTCTAAAGGATGCGTTTTCCCTAAACAACGTATGTGGAAACTCCCGGCATCTTTGAGCTTTAGCAATGATAGTTACAGCCCTGTTATAAATGCAAATATATGTTTAGCTGGTTTATCAATAAAGGGGGTAATAGGAAATGAGACATTAATAACCAATATGTGCGAGACATTAATGTATTATTTCATTCCGCCATTACTAATAGGCTGCTATTATTATTTCCGAAAGCAATCAAAGAGACTGGAACAGACTTTTTTTGCCGCAGCATTCATTATTTTTAATGTTGTAATGCTGTCTTGGCAATCGAACAGATTTCTAAGCAGGAGACACACATTGGCTCTGGTTGCTTTCACTATCTTCTATATTCCAATCGGCTTGCACACAATTGCCTGTTGGCTAAGTGAAAGAAGCCCTAAAAATGATGTGGCTATGCAGAAAAACAAACAGCACTGGTTCTTTGTTTTGTTAATAATCGGGATCGTTATTTGCCTGCCTAAGCTGTTGAGGCCCATGCGCATAGATAAGCAAGGCTATCTTGACGCTGCAGTGTGGCTTAAAGAAAACACCAAGCCGGAAGATATTATTGCTGTGCCGGATAAGCGTATAAGTTTTTATGCGGAGCGGAAAGGTCGGGCGTACGACAAGAATGTTCCTAAGGGGGTTAAATATATAGTGAAAATTGTGAAGGGGGGCGAAAAGCCAAAAGTTAGGTTGGCTGTTCAAGAGAAATGTTCCGCGTGGATTGGCAGGCGGGGAAAAAGAAAAAGAGTCATTATTTATGAGGTGCTTTAACTTTACCAGCCTTTTTTTGAAAATACAACTGGAATTGTTTGCAGCATAATCTTTATATTCAACGCAAGCGTTCTTCTTTGAACGTATAAGTAATCGTACTTGATTTTGTGTTTGGGGTGTAAGTCATAAAAACTGTTTACTTGGGCAAGGCCTGTAAGTCCCGGCTTGACGGCAAGTCGTAGCCCCTGCAATGCTTTATGCATTTTAACAAAATGCGGTCGTTCCGGTCGAGGGCCTACAAGAGACATCTGGCCGCACATTACATTGAACAATTGCGGCAATTCGTCCATTCGCATCCTTCGCAGGACTTTACCTATTTTTGTAATACGAGGGTCACCTTGTTTGGCCAAAACAGGCCCGACCATCTTCTCAGCATCTTTTATCATTGTCCTGAATTTGTACAATGTAAATGTTTTGCCATCTTTGCCAACCCTTTGCTGTTTGTAAGACACAGAACCTGGGGAAGTTAGCTTAATAATTAAAGAAACTAAAAGCATTGCAGGCCAGAGAACAAGCAAAATACCAATGGAGATTACTATATCAAGCATCCTTATCAGGAATTCATCGAAATCCGACCGCTTGCCAATAAAAGTACTCAGCAACTCAACTGAAGAGTTTCCGCTTATTCTCTCAGGCAAAAGGCCCATGTAAACGGAAGGGCTGAACAGAATCTCGGCTTTAAACTTTCGCTGCAGATAGAGCAATAGATTCAGGTCTTTTGCATTAGTGATTTTATCACTTATTACTATTTCGTCAACGGTCGAGTATTCGAGTAACTCTTGAATCTGGTCAATTCGTCTTCTTTCAACATTTGCCTTTTTGCCGACAATATCATCTACTTTGCCCTCGCCGAGTATTATCACCTGCTTCTTTATCTTCTTTTGTGCTTTCAAGACAAACTGATTAAACTTAAAAATAAGAATAAGATTTATAAAGAAGGAAAGGATAAATACACTTGTTGGAAAAGCACCCCACTGGGCTCTGAACACATAGACAAAAGCTACACTTAGCAGCGTTCCCAGGAAAAAACCCAAAAACACCCTTTGAAATAAGTCCCACGACGATTTGAATCTGCTTTTATAAGCTCTGAAGAAAGATAATGCTGATATATATATTAACGTTAGAAATACAAAGCTCCTTTTGTAAGGAACAAAATTGACATCAGGAAATGGCAAACCATATCTGATAAGGAAAGCAAAAAGAAAAGCAAGGTTTATCAGAAAAGTATTTGCAAGTAATAAGCAAACCTGAGTGGCCATATTAATCCTCACAGGAGCACGTAATCACATTCTTGATTTCTTGTAACCGAAGTAAGCGTATTTTACAAAACAACTTATGCTTTTACGCAGAGGTAGCTTTTCTAGCTCTCTGTATATTTCCCACTGATAAGAAGCGGCCTTAATTTTATTCCTCGAAACAGAATTGGACCTTACCCTATATAAAGACAAACACTCATTTAGCCCGTAGGCTTCATATCCCATTTTCAGGATTTTCAGCCATAAACAATAATCTTGTCTTTTAAGAATATCTGGCATATATACCTTACCTAAAATCTTACTATCATACATAGCGGTTAAACAGGCAATAAAATTAGATGATAATAGCTTTTTATAGGTTACTATCTCAGGAACTTTGATTGTATTACTTATAGGATTCCCATCTTTATCGATTTTTCTATATGCTGTGTACGAAAGTGCGCACTTGTGTTTTTGCATGAACTTTATCTGTAGGCTGAGCTTATCAGGCAACCATATATCATCGCTGTCCAAGAAAGCAATGTATCTCCCTTTGGCAGCTTTTATTCCTGAGTTTCTGCTTTCCGCGGGTCCTTTATTTTGCGAAAGTCTGAGCAAGGAAATACGTTCGTCCTTTCTCGCCCATTGCTCGATGATTTGACAGGTACTATCCTTGGAGGCGTCGTCCACAACAATCATTTCCCAATTTTTGTATGTCTGAGCCCGCACAGATTCTATCGTGTCTTTTATGAAAGGAGCCGAATTAAAAGCGGGAGTGATTACTGACACAGATACATTTTTATTTTTCATGATTTAGAAGTTTTCCGTATACTTCCAATAATTTTTCACTCTCTGATTCCCAGTTGTATTTTTCAAAAATGGCTTTTCTAGCATTTCTACCCATTTGTTTTAACACCTCAGGGTTATCCAGAAGATAATCAATAGCTGATGCAATAGCTTTCGGGTTTTTAGGATTTACAGTAACTCCAACAGGACCACTTTCAATTATCTCCTTCCAACTCGGAAGGTCTGACCCTATTATAGCCAGCCCCCCTGCCATGTACTCATATAATTTATTATTCCTGCCCGACAACGCGCCTATATGATTCGGTTCGGGATAGAAGCAGATCAATCCAATTTTTGCCGTCCTGAGAAAATTAGGAATCTCGGCATAATTGACCTGACCAATAATTTCAACGTTTTCCGTCGCAAGTTGTCGCACTTCTCTCTCAAATTCCGTCCTGACAAATGTACCAACTAAGTAAAGCCTTGCAACATTTCTAACATACTTCATCGCTTCTGTTATTTCCATTATCCCACGAATCCTTAGCAGAGCACCTACATAAATTATGTTGTTAGGTTTTTGTCCATCTGTGCTGCAGGCTGCAGCAAATCCCTTTAATGGCACATTTCTCAAAACGATCATTTTTTTACAAAGCCGGCATTTTGAGAAACTCTCTGCAATGTCGTCACCTGCAACAATGATTAGGTCAAAGAAATTCATACAGACCTTCTGAATACAATCAATACCCACTGCCATGAACTTTCTAAGGACTGTGGGAATCCAAAATTTAGACATTAAAGCCTTTGGGTAATCTTCATGGACATCGTAGATTACTTTCTTATTCATCAACTTCAGAAAAATACCTACAAAAATAAGTTCCACGTCGTGGAAATGATAGACATCTGCTTTTTGCTTTAAAGCCAACCTGAAAAGTAGCCAAGACGTTTTTGTCATTCTCTTAAATCTATTCTTTGTTTTGGGTAAGGGGATAATCCTTACACCGCCTACAATATCTTCCTTGTCGTATTGGGCAATAAGTGTAACATCGTACCCTTCTTGCGCTAAAGTTTTCGCTTGTCTGTGAAAAATCCTGCCGTCAAGAGGCGAATGGAGAGATGTAAGAATACAAACTTTATGTTTTGTTCTCATGCTTTTTAAAATTCTTATGCATTTGTAAAAGATAGTTTTCTGATTTGAAGATATTCCTCAAAGCATAAGCAATTCCAAACCAAGTAAAAAATAAACGATTATTATTTATATCCCCAGAAAACAAGGTGTTGATAAACGCAAAAACAAAAACAGTCAAAATCGTGGTTATAAGTAAGTATTGTTTCTCATCTCTATACTTATCTTTTAGTTTAAATAAGGAAAAAATGCACAAAGTAATGAGGAAAATAAACACTATTATTCCCAACACCCCTAATTCGCACCAAATCTCCAAAAAGATATTATGAGGATATGATAGCTGGTCTATACCGGAATGATATACACTAAAACCTCCTATCCCTACACCTAATAATGGATGTTGAGAAATTGCCTTGATTGCTGAACCATAGGAATTAAGCCTCAGCGAGATTGACGATCCTCCTCTTGGTTCGGTAAGTGCTACTCTAACTCTATTAATCAAAGTACCAAACGGTTGAGGAAAGATCAGGATAACCAAAAAAATCATCACAGTAACCAGGGAGGTTGTTTTTAATATTCTTGTGTCATTTTTAGATCTTTTAATGAGTAGTGAAAGTAATGTCAATATCGCAAGCAGTAATAAGGTTATTACAAAAGCTATAACTGGCCCTCTACCTCCTGTGTAAAATAGTCCAAAAGTATTTAATAAAAACAAGATGGTCCAAATATTTTTTCGCCCCTTTGTTTTACGAGGTAATAAAAAACAAAAGAGAATTATAAGAGACGCTGTTCCGGCCATTCTTCCCAGAGCTAACCAATTTGAACCAAATGCCATATGGAAACCAGAAGAAGTAAAGGAAGCAGAAATAGTTGAAACTATTACCATCAATGTTGAAATTGCGATAAAAACACAAAAAAAGTTGTAAAGTCTTTTTCTTTCTTTAAATAAAAATATGGGCCCGAAGGCGGATAAAGTACCTATGGTAATGAAACGCAGAAATTTATCTTTACCATATATAGGAGCTTCGGTGTAAAGTAGGCTAGCAAGCATTAAGAGAACTAAAAAAGAATAAGGAATAAAAAACGTACTGGAAATATGAGGGATCTTCAATTTATTTTTAACAACATTTAACAAGATGGACAATCCAGCAATTAATCCAAAAAAAATAGTCAAATCAAAAAAACCAGGCAAAATACTTGCTAATCGAGGGTCTGATTTAAAAGCCCCCGCGTTTAAAAATAAAGCAAAGGTAATTTCCGGATGTTTAAATAACAAATACGAAAAGATTAGAAAGAATGTTACAAGAGCAATGCTTATAAAATCTAAAACAAAATAAGAAGGTAAAGCATTCAGAGAAAACACCTATTGCAAAAGAAAAAACAGAACACTAAAAGGTATGTTTTTGATTTATCTACATTTTCCATATGTTTAAGGAAAGTTTTAAACACTCGACCGTGTAATGTTTTTTATTTTCCTTTTGTAAAATAAAATATTCGAAGAATCCTATTATGCCTCGAATAAAGCTCGTTACAGCTATAATTGGTTTCAAATAATACGGACAAAAAGAAGAATAATGTTTTTTTAAAAATTGTAGATTTGCTTGATATAGCTGTTGGATCCTTTCAATTCCGCATGACAAATGGCCAAGATGAATAATCTTGGCTTTCGGAAAATAAAATATTTTCCAATCGCCTCCTTTAGCTCTTAAACACCAATCTTTATCTTCGGCGTAGAAAAAAACTCTTTCATCGAGCAATCCTACTTTTTCGACAACTCTCCTCTTGATTAAAAAAGCAGCTCCCGCAACATAGCCAACTTGTTGGATTTTATTATAATCATATTTACATTTTATAAAATAGCCATGTATTCCTAACAAACCCAATATATAATTAGATAGGGTGGTAATAGGCATTGCTGACTGTTGTATTTTTTGGTTTTTTAAAACCAACTGGGGGCCTACTATCCCAATCTTTTCGTCGCTTTCTGCAAAATATATCATCTTTTCTAAAGCCCCCCCAAGCAAAAAGGGTAGTAACGGGAACATAAGAAACGATATAAATAATCCCGACAACAAATTTACAGGGTGAAGATTTTAGCGGTATGATCGTTCCTGTCACAATTACGAGAAAATAAGATAGAGCAACTACCCACACGGAACGGAAAACTAACTCCAGCCGCATGTAGGACATATACGGAGATATCCATAAGGCATAGGTTATATCAAGGAATGCTCTATATGTAAGTATTAGAACAAGGATATCGACTCTCGAGCGGCTAATTCCTATTTTGGGTGAACTTACAGCAATCATCAAAAGATTCTTTCGTACCTTACAAGGCTAACCACCCACGAACAAAGACCTTCCGCACGCTCCACTATCAAGCATCAGACCTGCAACTGAACTTAAAAGTCCAAAATAACGCCCCCAGCCATGAAATTGCACTCAGCCCATATCCAACGTTGTAAGAAATCACCGCTCCTCTTATACCGAGCTTTGGGATCAACAAAATAGCGGGTAGCAGGTGCACCGCAAGTGTTATAAAGTTTAACACTGGAATAAACTTAATTGGACCAAACTTCACTATGAATGGTCGAGAAAAGTGAACCACTGCCGCACAAGGTATAATCATTATGATTAACCGCAGAATTCGTGCTGATTCATCCGAAAACTTTGGAAACATCACCGAAAGGATAAATGTACCTCCCCAAAGCACGATCAATATAGCCCCAACAACAATCAGTACGGTTGCTCCGAGGACTGTATATTTTTGCCTTCTTCCGACATCCCGCAAATGTTCAAAACCACCGAGCATACTAAGCAACAGCAGACTCAATATGGCCATCGGCGCCATACACAGATTAATTATATTCGTTGCAGCAAACAGTATCGCAACACTGGAAAAAGAATGAGAAATGCCTAAAATAATCTGGTAAATATACCTGCTCGAGAATGCTAAAACACTTGCAATGCTCATGTGCACCCAGATTGGTTTCAACAAAGCCGCTATATTGACATCATAAGCAGGCTTCTTGAAAAGGATCTTCTGCTTCCAGGAAAGTATGATTTGCGTTATCACACAACCGAGCATATATGCCCACGCCATACCCACAGCCCCTCCCCAAATAGCAGCTGGAATTGCGATAAGCAAAAGCGTGCCTAAGAGGCCATACCACGCTGTTCTTAAAGCGAATCTTCGTTCCACGCGATATCGCGCCATCTGCAGGTCAAAAAGATTCCACGGGTACAGGAATAATAATAGAGGAATGAGACACCAGATTATTTTCGGATCAGTGTGCCAAAAGTACCCTACTATCGCAAGCGCAACCATCCCTATGCATATTATCACCCGCATTGCTATCCTGCATAGCCGAACGCTTGTCCCAACAAGGCAGTCGCGGGCTGGACCATCAAACTTGGCTATATTCCTAATAACGCCTGTTACCAGGCCTCCAGATAGAGCGTTTCCGAGCATCATCACAATGCCAAACGAAAAGATGAATAGACCGAATTGCTCTTTACCAAGCAGGTATGCTGTCACTGGGAAAATTACAAGGCGGGGCAGGCCCATTATGAACACTATCTCCAAGGCAACCCAAAAGGTATAGCCAAAATATCTCTTAAAATACGCTAACATCATTTGAAAATGTGTGAGGCAGCCTACGCTTGGTCTTTACGGTATTCAACAAGGACGGTCTGGCACAGGTATCTTAATGGGGTCCTAAGTAAAACCTTATCTATTGCCTCTATCGCCTTCAAGGTTTTCCTATACCTTCCGATGAGTCTTTGAAATCGAATAAGCAGGCCGTACGTTCGTATGTTGATTCTTGCAAATTGTCCTCCGGCTAAAACAAGTTCCCTATTTGTAAGAGGTCTCTCATCAATTTTTCGTACGAATTGTCTCCATGCTTTCCGTTGCAATATGGAAGGTCTATAATAATTGCTACCTTTCTTTCCCGCTGGAAATATGTTCTGGATGAAGTCAAACACCTTACTGTTTTCTACAGGTTCACAGAAAAATGCCACTCCGTTTTTTTTCAAAACTCTGTAAGTTTCCTGGAGTGCTTTCTTAAGATCGGACTGCGATAGATGATGCAATATTCCGAGGCCAACCACAATATCATAGCTGCCTTCTTCAAATGGCAAATTTGACACATTTGCTTCTTGAAATTCACAATCAACATGATTAACCGCAGCTAAGGACCTGGCTCCAGCCATGAGTTGCGGGCCAAGGTCAACCCCCATAGTTTTTGCGCCTTGTTTTGTAAGAAAGACAGAAAAGTTACCACGTCCAGAGCCTAAGTCAAGCACCCTCTTGCCTTTCAGACGGCCCATGGACTTCACAAGGTCTTGATGTATTTGATAAGGACTATAGCGAGAGTCATCAACTATGAACCTATTTGGATGCCTTTGAATATCTTCTATCAGGTCTTGGCCTTTCTGATTCCATCTGGCCTGCTCCCTCGAATGCTCACATACTTTTTTCATTTCATTGATACTCTTGCTTATGATATTTCTGATTGTCTATTTATTTATGCCCTACGAAGAATCGCATAATATTCTTTCTTAATCATTATTCCTAATATCCTCTTAAGCCGCCATTTAAAATGACCCGAGGGGGCTATTCGTTCTCTTTTGATTCTAAGGCCAGTTTTCATCGTCAAAAGCCTTCTAATATCGTATAATGTAAAATGTAACGGGTGGGGCTTGTCTAATCTCCCCATTAGACCAAATAATGGTTTTAAGAAGAAGCGAAAGATATTTACCATAAAATACATTTCCCCGCTCGGCTTTAATACTCTGCACGCTTCGATTAGTAATTTGTCCGGCTCAAGCATATGGTCTGCAACATTCCTCAGGATTACAAAATCAAATGAATCCGATGGAAAGGGCAAATTCTCCCCAACACAACTAACTCCTGTAATGGCGTCAAGTTTAATTCCGATTTGGTCATACAAAGGATCAACGACAATACGTGAAGATGCATTCTCAAATAAAGAGGCGTAGTGCCCTGCGCCGCCTCCGATGTCCAATATTCTACCTGTAACGTCTGCCGCCTTAATTCCAAGGTATTCTATTTCCCTTAGAGCCCTTTTTACATTGAACTCCTTCGCTTTTCTTTTGGATTCTAATTCCGCTCTTTGAGCATCTATATATCTTTCTCTTCTATCCTTCATTAGACAACCTCCTGGTGTTTCGCACAAGCCAAATCTTTATCCTTAATTTCCCTCTAACCGCGTGAAGCCCATGTTGTGGGCCCGTCATTTATGAATCCTGATAATGTCGTCTCTAACTACAAATATCCAATCGGGATGCCGCTCGAAAATCAGGTTCCGCAATTCCTCTATGGTTGGATAACCATTTCGACCAACAAACTCACGGGCGTCGTCTATGAGGATGACATATTCCCTGATGGAGCGACCCAAAATATAGTTGAACTCCTGTATAATCGGAGTTTCCAGTTCGTCTTTTGCCGTAATTCCACCAGAATAGTGAGCGTCAAGCCAAAATAAGCAAGGCTGGGTGATGTCTATCAATATCTGTGGCAATACTTCCACGCTGCTGCCTTCAATTACGCTGATATGGTCAAACCTGGCGAACTTTTTTCTCGCCCGTTCAAAAAGATATTTATTAAGCTCTATTGTAACAATTTTGCTGAACGTGTCTTTCGTTGCATGGACCATATCACCAAGGTAAGTGCCTGTTTCAACTAAAGTGTCAATAGAAAACTCTCTCGCGTATTGCTTAATGATTTCTTGTTTCATCAAACGTGGCAGTGGAATAGGTTTGCCTTTCTTCTCCCAAGATCGCAACTCTATTCTCTGCCAAACCGGGCTGATTATCTCGTAAAGGGGTGTGTGTTTGATCATACTTTTGATTTTTCGGAACACTGTATTAATCCCCTGATTAAGCAAATTCTAATGCCTAAAGCCCTCCTCACAGCAACTATGCCTGATTCATACATCTACTCATCTACTGTCTCGACAAGACAAACCAAAACACCTCCTGATAGCATTGGGGCAAGACTAAACTGACAAACTTTCTTATGATTTTAACCAAGGTGCATGACTTAGACCCGATATTGGAATGTCCCGCAACTCTTTCAATATTATAACCCTGACTGCGGAATAATCCGGCCCATTCTTTTTTGGTACCCAGGCGTTCAAGAATCTGATCCGTTCCTATTTTGCCAGATTTCACCCACACCTTCAAAATATTGGTGTAGGACATTAGATTGGGAACCAAGATAAAAGCTTTTCCGTTCTTACGAAGAACTCTTCTCGCCTCCTGTAATGACGCTTCCATGTTTTCAAAATGTTCCAGAGTACCCAAAAGAGTTATAAAGTCAAATTCGCCGGATTCGAAAGGAAGAGATTCTGCCTTATGTCTTATATACTTAGGCGAAGAGTAATATTTGGAAGCAAGTGAAATCGCCTCAGAAGAGATGTCTATCCCATAAGCTATTCCGCCTCTTTCAGCGATGAAAGCTGGAAAAGCACCAGAACCGGTCCCAATATCCAGACATTTAAGTTGCTTAACTTGAATTTTGCAGAGTTTGAACACCTTGGAATAAAATCGGTGCTTCTTACTAACATCGATACGCTTTGATAACTTTTGCGCCCTTTTGTAATAATTATCGTCATAAAATTTCTCAACATCTTCTTCGACCTTCAGAATGTTATTTGCATAAAAACTTCTACCGCGAGGAATTAGCACTCTATCTGCACTCACAATTCGCCTCCCAAAACGATCTTGCCTTCCCGCTACTCAACTGCTCTGCCAAACATGGTTCGAGTATTGTCATTGCGTATTTAGCACTAAATTTAATCTTTCAAACAGCTACCCTTACTTGTGCAAGATCACCTTCTACGGCCGAGCATCAAAAGAATAGAAAAGTATTCATGTCAAGCAGCCACTCTTTTTGTGCCCATAATGCGCAGTTTCTCACGTGTTTTGTTCATAGTTGTATTTACGACGAAGTATAAAACTCTTGACTCTTCTTCTATATTTTGCAGGGAAAACACTCAGCACCCACGATCGAAGTATTCTAAGGTATTGGATAATCGTCTCGCTGAAAGTCATAATCTTCCTTGAAGTTAAATCAATTTCGATGCCAAGCGATTTCAATCTTCTGACGGCTCCTTTGCGCCATTTGCCCTTTATCACTGCATTGGTTATAGGAAAACAGTCTTTCCAACTGGCGCAAAACCTATCATACTTATCTGATCTGATAGAGCCATAAACCTCAAAATCCCATGCGCTTTCGCCATCTTTGAGCAAATCCAACAATACGTTCTTTTTCCAGACCGACACAACCGTAGAGGTCCGGTATATAGCCCCCTTGGAAAGTATTCCAATAGACTCGTTTAAAGACTCATCCGGTTTATTCCGCATTGGATTCATTCTTACGTAATTGATATCCGATTCTACTGCCCAGCTAAAAACCTCTAAAACTTCCTTTGTTTTAACAGGTTCGCGTAAGAACAAATCATCCAAAAACAAAAAAACATAATCTTCCTTTAATTGACTTAGCCCTCTTCGCAAATTATCTGACCACGAAATATCATCACCAACCAACAGGCTCTTGACCTGTGGTATAGCAGGATTAATGTTGTTGCTTAGAAGATAAATATCAAAAGGACAATCCGGCCAAAAACGCCAAAACAAACTAAAAAAAGGCTTCCACAGATCGGAGTAGTTGTCGCACGACACCACCAAAACTGCCAGTCTGTTCCCTATATTTAGTATAATAAAACCTCTGATTCCCACTTTCACAGGAATAACAGACTTGTTTCTGCGAAAACAGGGTTATGCTATGTTCTTGTATAAGCGATACTTACAAGAATGCTTGACCTAAAATAGATCAGTTTGAGGAATAAGGTTATAACTCTAACGCTAAAAACTTAGCCACCACATCTATTCTCCGACGCGATTATTACAGCGATTCTCTCCGCTGCCTTGCCATCCCAAAACGGCGGTATTTGATATTTTCGCCTGTCAGTGTCAATTGCTTGTCTATAAGCCCGGATGATCTTATCTGGATCAGTACCAACGACTTGGTTGGAACCGATTTCTGTAGTGATGGGTCGCTCGGTATTCTCACGAAGAGTTAGACAGGGAACTTTAAGAATAGTAGTTTCTTCCTGTATTCCACCTGAATCTGTTAAGACCAATGTAGCCGAGGACATTAATTTAAGGAAGTCAAGATACCCTAACGGATCGATAAGTTGTACATTAGGAAGTTCTTTGATGTGTTCATCCAGGGAAGAAGACGTAAAACTGCTGCGAGTCCGAGGGTGGATAGGAAAGATAATTGGCATATCGTATTGTATAACCTCTAAAGCATTGACTATTTCGTCCAAGACAACATGATTATCCACATTGGAAGGACGGTGCAATGTCAGGACAACAAAACCGTCACTATTAAGATTCAGTCGATTTAAAATATTTGATTTGTCCGCTTTAGTTTTGTTCTGCAGCAAGGTGTCGATCATAACGTTACCAACAAGAAACACTTTTTCTTTTGGAATGCCTTCACGAATAAGATTATCCACTCCGCCTTGCTCCGTGCAGAAGAGAAGATCACTTATAGAATCCGTCAAGAGACGATTAATCTCCTCCGGCATCGAGCGGTCAAAGCTTCTCAGTCCCGCCTCAACGTGAATGAGCTTGATGCCTAGTTTTACCGCAACAAGCCCACAGGCGATTGTGCTGTTTACATCTCCGACCACAAGTACAAAATCTGGCGTAAAATCCAACAACACTGATTCAAACCGCTTCATAATCTCCGATGTCTGAACCGCATGGCTACCAGAGCCAACTTCAAGATTCACATCGGGTTTGGGAATACTTAGCTCCTCGAAAAAGCGCTTGCTCATGTTTTCATCATAATGCTGACCAGTGTGAACCATCAGCGTATCAAAACCGCCGTTTTCTTCAAATGCATGCATCAATGGAGCAACCTTTATAAAATTCGGCCTGGCCCCGCATACACAAATGATTTTAACCATGTATTTTTTCCGAAGCTTGAGTCAACTGTTCATTTCATCACAAATTTTCATCCTGAACAAGAACAAACCATCCTAATTTCTGGACATCGTTGAAGCTTTTTACGGCAACAAGCTTCTTGGTTTTGATAATGACTTCGGCAACCTCAAGATTCTTTAGTACGTTACCGTCTTCAGCAATAACTTCAAGCGTTGCGGAGCATCCAGTCTTGGTCACTTCTTTTGTGTAGGACCGCGTCGCTGAGGGGAAATATACAATCTTATATAGGACGTTGACTATTTGTACTGTCTAATTTCATTTTCGT
>JAGMDR010000189.1 GCA_023128595.1 Planctomycetota bacterium
TACTCCAGCAGGTCGCCGACGTTGTCATCGACCGACGCGATGCAGCGCAGGTAGTCCTTGATATATCTCTGGTACTTCCAGCGGACCAGGTTTTTGCCCTGGAGATTTGCCTTGCGGAAGGCTTCGTTTTTCCGTTCGTATGCCGCGTCCCACAGTTTCTTTTGGTCGGCCGTCAAGTTTCTTGGAGCCACTAATTTTAGGTCCGAGTTGTTCATCGTCTTTTCGATGCTCATGTCTTGTTCCTTGGCGGCTCTTCCCCGATTGGAGTAATCGTCGAATAGGGTTTCCGGCTCCGGTATCGTGACATCGTCGTACATTGTCAGGTGCTCAGGCCCCGGCTGCCAGTTGCGGTGAGGGGCCTTGTGTTGATACATCAGACAGAACGGCTTGTCCTTGTCACGCTTGTGTTGCAGCCAGTCCAGCGCCAGGAGCGTGATGATGTCGGTGGTGTAGCCGGTGTACTTGACCGTACCGTTGGGCGTCTTCATCGGCGGGTTGTAGTAGGGGCCCTGACCGATCAGCACGGACCAGTAATCAAACCCCGTCGGGTCGGTCTTGAGATGCCACTTTCCGATCATAGCGGTCTGGTAGCCGGCCTTTTGCAGCAGCTTGGGGAAGGTCTGCTGGCTGCCGTCAAACCTCTTTCTGTTGTCGATGACACCGTTGATATGGCTGTGTTTGCCGGTGAGGATTACGGCGCGGCAGGGTGCGCAGATCGAATTGGTGCAAAAGCAATTGTCGAATCGCATGCCCTCTTTGGCAATCCGGTCGAGATTGGGCGTTTTGTTTATCTTGCTGTCGTAGCAGCTCATCGCGTGCGAGGCGTGGTCGTCGGTCATAATAAATATGATGTTCGGTCGTTTGCCGGCTGGCCGTGAGGTCCGGGCGGTGCTCGCACAACTCGGCAGCGCCGATAGCCCGGCGGCTGAACCCGCCATAAAACCGAGCGCTTTGAGGAATTCTCTCCGTGTTTGGCTTTTCATTTTAGCTCCTTTCCTGTGTTTCCAAGGATCGTTTAGTTATTGCGAATGGTTTTGATTTTGAATACGTATTTAACCACACATTATGGCAGATTCCCAGAGATTTGAAATAGAGAATTTCGAGTGAATCGCGGATTCGCCCTATTGTTTTTGAATCACCGCGGCCCAGCCGCCCTTATCCGGTGCCGAAATCAGTACTTCCTTTGCGCCGGCAATACGGCTTTGCCCGGCCCAATCCCCTTTCTTGATGTTTACCCACCTAAGGGCGAATGTGCCGCGGTGGCTCTTCAAATCAAGTCGCACGGAGCCGCCGTCGGTAAAATAGAGTATATACTTGTGGCCTGGCCTGGCGGCGAGGTACGCTTCATCGGCCTGCCTGTCTTTGAGGAGATCCATTCGGGGCTCGACCTCCCAAAACTTGACCCGGGTCTCGACTTTCCTCGCGGCGGCGATGCACGGCTTTGCGATTTCGTTCAGTCCGATGCCGCTGTCGGGCCGATGAAAACGACACGATGCAGTCCCTGCGATCAAGTTTCTCCAGAACCGCTCAACACCGTCCTTTGGCGTCCCGGAGCCCCAACTGGTCTGGCCGCCCGAGTATATCTTGGTATTGTTTAACGGCCGCGGGTGTTTTAGAGCTTGGTCGGCAAGCCACTTAACATTCTTCCAATGGCCTTCGTTGAACGTCCTGCTGTTGACCTGAGAAATATCAATGAACGGATATAGTCCGGGATTGTCAAATGCCTGGCGAATCTTGGCCGAAGTCTGCGGTTTCCAGCCGTCGTCGAACATATCGGTCACATATACCTCGACAGCCTTTGCCTCGGCCCTTTCGTTTATGAAGCGCATCCAGTATTGCCCCCAGGCAGGCGGTGTGGAGGTCTCATTATTCATACAATACAGCACGTTGTCATACTGCAGGCTGTACGACAGCATCTTCTCGACGAACGCCTCCTGGAACCGCCGAATTGTATCATACTGCTTCTTGTATCTGCTCATTCCCGGGATTGTATGGAAAAACGGCTGTTTGTCCCGCCAGGCGGGAGCCGGATACTCCTCGGCCAGCCCCGTCTGCTGATTCGTATAATTGACATTGTTGCCCGGGCGCCAGGGACTGTTGCGCCATTGCTCCTGCGCATAATCGAACCTGTCCCACACCTCGATTTGCATAATGATCCGGCGTTCATTGCACCACGCCAGGCAATTGGCAAATCGCTTCCAGTACTCGCTGTTCCATTGATTAAGATCGAACTTGCCGCTGCTGAGTCTCTTATGCGGCTTTAGGTCAAGGCCTTCGCGCTGACTCATCGTATTGCGTACATAATTGGCGCCGACGGCGGCTATCTCATCGAGGTGCTCTTTCAGATCATCGAGCAGGAATATATGGTCTGTCTTGCTGCCGCCCAAGAGCAGCACCGGCTCGCCCTTGTACTGCCAGTAGCGAGGATTCCGCAAATACGGCCGGATTCGGTTCTTATCATACGTTTTGTCTTTCAACTTTTCAGTTTCCGCCTGAACAGATGTACAAGCCAAGACACACAAGGAAAGCAACATCATGACGTACGACTTTTTCATTTCTATTCCCTCGGATAAGTACCGGCTATACCTGAAAATTCTTCGTTAATCCACTGATTTGAC
>JAGMDR010000019.1 GCA_023128595.1 Planctomycetota bacterium
CCAGCATAAGCTCATAAGTCGGCGGCACCGTTGAAGCCCCCGGGGCCTATCGTCCCCGATGGCGGCGGGATTATGCCCATTGATGCTGTTGCCTTAAAGCCTTAAATCCAAAAGAGTTACAGGTGTTATTTCTTATCACCCCACCACCTTTTTTGCAGTTGAACCTAATTGAATAGCTGGTTCTGGCCCCTGTATTGGAGGCAGGTTTGGTGGGCTTATCGAGGCCAGAGGCCGATTTTGTGGTTAGGTTGGCATTTTTGGATGGAGAGTAAGCAAATGTATTCGAAAGGCAATCAAATCATCGTCACGGTGTTCTGTCTGTTTCTGTTTTCTTTGTCCGGGACAAGCGGATCGTATGCTCAGCAGGTCGGCTATACGTCTCTGAATCCTCCGGTTCTGCTCCCCAACGGAAACCAGTTTAAGACCTGGAAACACCAGACCACTTACACAAAGAGCTACTGCGTTGACCAGGGCCATCCGCGGGCGTCGGACGATAACGTCGGCAGTGAGGACAAGCCCTTTTTGACAATCAACCGGGCGGCCCAGGTTGTTCGCCCCGGCCAGAGAGTCATCGTCAAGACGGGCGTGTACCGCGAGTCGGTTCAGCCGCGTCTCGGCGGCAATGGCCCGGGCAAGATGATCAGCTTCGAAGCCGCCCCCGGAGCAAAAGTAATTGTCAAAGGCTCGCGGGTGTTCAAGCCGCAGTGGTCAAGGTCAAAAAAGGGCGACACTACACATTCAGCCGCTTTGCTCGACGACTACTTCGGCTCGTACAATCCCTTCCTCACGGAGAACGCCAGCAAGGAGGACATCGACATTATGCCATGGGCAACGCAATGGGCCGGCAAGCTGCCTTATACGTTAGGCCGCGGGCTGGTGTTCCAAAACGGTAAGCGATTAGTGCAGCAGGCAAGGTACGCATATCTGGCCAAAGTGCCCGGCTCCTACTGGGTCGAGAAAGATAGCAGCAGGCTGCACATTCATCCTCTATCTGACGCCAATCCCAGCCGGACCGTCTTTGAAATCACCACGCAGCAGCACATCTTCAAACCAGCCGTTACGGACCTCGGATACATTCGCGTCAAGGGCTTTATATTCGAGCACGCCGGCAACGGCTTTCCGCGAACAGGCGTCGGCGCGGTATTTACAATGGGCGGCCATCACTGGATCATCGAAGATAATATCGTCCGCCAGGTCAATTCGGTGGGCATTGAAATCGGCGCCAGGACCGATGAGAGCAGGCCCGCCGGCCGTATCGACGCTCGACGCGCAGGAAACAGCCTGGGCTACACAATCGTCCGCAACAACGAGCTCTACGAGTGCGGCACGGGCGGAATCCAGGGCCTCACCGTCAAAAACGCCCTTGTCGAGAACAACCGCATCCATCACTGCGGCTGGCAAAACGTCCAGCGATACTGGGAGACCGGTGCGATCAAGCTGCTGCTCAACAACGGCACACTTGTCCGTCGAAATATCATTACCGACATCCAGGCCGCGCCGGGAATCTGGCTCGACTACAACAATATCAATTCCAGAGTCACCCAGAACGTCCTGGCCAATATACAATCGGTCAACGGAGCAATCTTCATCGAGGCCTCCCAGGTCCCCAACCTCGTCGACCGCAACTTCGTCTGGAACGTCACTGGCTCAGGCATATATCAGCACGACTGCGATAAGCTCACCGTCGCGCACAACTTCGTTGCCAACTGCACGGGCAAAGGCGTCGAGATGCGTATATGCAAAGGCCGAATGGTCAACGGCAGGCTCTCGACCTGCACGCAAAACCGCGTCCTAAACAACATCATTGTAAATGCGAGAGAGGGTATCTGGTTCATTGATGACGACAATATCTCAAATCGCAACATCTTTGTCGCTTCCGGCCCCCCGTTCGATTTCGCCGCCTGGCAAAAAAAGGGCTTCGGCCAAAACAGCATCACCGCCAGAATCAACGTCTCTCTCGACCTGAAAAAATTGAGCTTCACTTGGTCAACCGCCAAAAAGTTCCCCCTATTCGAAAAGCTCGAAATCTGCAAATACGATTTCTCCGATTCACCCTGGAAAACCAACAAAGTCCCCGCAGGCCCGTTCCCCTATCCCGGCCCGCGCCCAACGACAGTGAGCCTCGCGGACTCTCGATAGAGATCGCGCCACTTGAAATAAATCTCATTATCAAGCCCGAAGAATACAAAATGAAACATACCTATTACATCAGCCGGTTCGCCGTCAGATTGTGACCCCGGGCCCGGCCGCTTATGGCAAGATGTTCCCCAATCCCTGGTTCATTCATCACGAGAGGGGGCCCAAAGGTGACCCAACCGCTACATACATCTGGCTCGCCAACACCGAGCAAGGATACGCCGCCGGCAAGGCGGACCGGCCAGATCGCCAAAGAACTGAGCGCAGATGCAGCGGACCGATTGATACAAAAACGTAACCCTTACGGGGTGATATGTTGAATTTTGGC
>JAGMDR010000190.1 GCA_023128595.1 Planctomycetota bacterium
TGGTCAGGCGGGGAACCGAGCAGCCATAAACGTGCGCTTGGTGGTGCCGTGGTAAACCCGGCCATCTTTTTTATTTATTGATTAGTGATAATTGATGACTGATTATTGGAATTTTCCGTCTGCACTTATGGACCAGAACGATCTGAAAAAGCGGACCAAAGATTTCGCGCACCGTTGCGTCAAACTGAGTATGGCCCTGCCGAAAACCGATCTGGGCAATCATATTCGAAGGCAGTTGATCAAATGCTCGACATCAGTAGCTGCCAACTATCGCGCCGCTTGCCTCGCCCAATCCCGACCGGATTTTGTCTCCAAATTGAGCATCGTCATTGAAGAGGTCGATGAGTCTTGCTTCTGGCTGGAATTCATCGTCGATGAAGAACTGCTCGAAGAAAAACGTGTAGTACCCCTCTTAACCGAAGGCAAAGAACTTAGCTCCATCTTCATAAAGTCGCGAAAGACCGCAAAGGATAGGAGTTCCGAATTCGTTAGTGCTGCCGAAGCCGTTAAATAATCAATAATCAGTTCATTATGGCATATACGGTATTAGCAAGAAAGTATCGCTCGCAGAGGTTCGATGAGGTCATCGGCCAGGACCCGATTGCGCGGACGCTCAAGAACGCCATAAAGACCGCGCGGGTCGCGCACGCCTATCTGTTCACCGGCACGCGCGGGGTCGGCAAGACAACTATGGCGCGCGTCCTGGCGAAATCGCTCAACTGCCTTTCCGTCGATGCCCCCACCACCGAGCCCTGTTGTAAGTGCCAGAGCTGCACCGCCGTGAACCTCGGCGAAGATATCGACGTTATTGAAATTGACGGCGCCACCCACAACGGCGTCGAGCAGGTCCGCGAGCTTCGCCAGAATGCAATCTATCGACCCGCACGCGCGAGGTTCAAGATCTACATCATCGACGAAGTCCACATGCTCAGCGTCCCGGCGTTCAACGCCCTTTTGAAGACGCTCGAAGAGCCGCCCAGCCACGTCAAGTTCATCTTCGCCACCACCGAGCCCAACAAGGTCATCGCCACGATCCAATCGCGGTGCCAGAGGTTCGATTTCTCGAATATCACTCCTACGGCAATCGCCCGGCAGCTCGAATCCATACTCAAGGCGGAAAAGATTAAATACGAAGACGATTTGGTTCTGCCTTTGGCGAAAATGGCCAACGGCTCGATGCGAGACGCCCTTAGCCTGCTGGACCGGCTCATAAGCACCGGGGCCGATCCGCTGAGCGGCTCGCTGTTAGAA
Source organism: Planctomycetota bacterium (assembly GCA_023128595.1). Lineage (GTDB taxonomy): Bacteria > Planctomycetota > Phycisphaerae > Sedimentisphaerales > Anaerobacaceae > DAOVRL01. The sequence continues at coordinate 1,252 of JAGMDR010000190.1, forward strand.
GAGTTCCTCGGCTGTGCCAACAGCGAAAAGGTCTGGAACCTCATCGACAAAATCGCCGAGAGCGACGCCGCCGGGACACTCGCCGCGATAGAGGACTTAATCGGCACCGGCACCAGCGAAGTCCAGACCATTGATTCGCTCGTCGATTATATGCGCGACCTGATGGTCGTAAAATCCGCGGGTGCCGACAGCGAGCTGCTGATTCTAACCGCCGAGCAGCGAAAACGGGCCGGCGAACTCGCCGAAAAGTTCGACATCGCCGCACTCGTCTATAACATCGCCACACTCGAAAAACTGCGATGGTCCATCAAGAACACCGATACCGCCAGGGCCCTGCTCGAAGCATCGCTCCTGCGATTCGCACTAAGCGAGCACTTTATGAATATCGATACGCTCCTTTCGCAATTGAAGGGCAACTCAGCAACCGGCGTTAAAAAAAAACAATCCGCAAGCCTAAGACCCAAGCCGACCACCAGCCCACAAGCCGCCATTCCTAAACCGCCGGCTAAGATTGATGAGCCACAACTCCCAATCCACGATTCACAACCTACCAGCCACGAACCACAAGCCACAAGTCACGAGTCACGAGCCGCGAGCTCCGAATCCCAGACTCCGCTTCACGCTTCACGCTTGACGGTTCACGACTCCAACGATATCCAGTCAATAAAGGCCGCCTGGCAGAATATCTTAGAGCTTGTTGCCGCTAAGCTCGGCGGAGGGACCGCAGGGTTATTAAGCTCCGCCGTGCCGAGCCGGTTCGACAACGGCCTGCTCACCCTCGAATTCCCCCCCTCAGCACAAATGCAAAAGCAGATGTGCGAAAGCAACGGGCGAACCGAGCAAATCCAGAGCCTCCTCGCCGAAAAGCTCTCGGCCCCCGTAACATTGAGCTTCGAGCTGGCCGAGACCCCCACACAAACAAAGGCCGAGGTCAAACAGAAAAGACCCCCCGCCCAAAAAAGAAACGAGCTAATAAACGACCCAGCCGTAAAAACCGTCCTCCTCGGCCTCGACGCAACCATTACCGGGATCGAGGAGGATTAGTGCCCCCATCCTGCACGCTATACCCCGGCCTCTTGGTCAGAGATACTGTTGGGTCCCTCCAGCCGTTTGCAATGCTCAATCGTCTTCTTGACCTGCCAGCGAACAAAGTGCGGCGCCCCGCAAATCAGGTATATCGCCAGCGCCAACTGTATGATCCACCCGACAAGCCTCTGCCATGGTATAAATCTGTGCCACGGGATGGATTCTCTTGAGGGGGCGTGACTCATCATTTGGGCATAGCGGGCAATCGTTGAAGCTATCGCAGAGATGCTCCAGGAGAGCACTATAACGCCCGCACAAACCATAGCCAGCCTGAAAGCAAATGGCAGCCACCAGACCTTTGCCTGATCGGATTCGTAAACGTTCATCATTTTCGCCGACATCGAATCGGCCTTACAGATCAGCACATAGATCACCAAACCTATACAGACTATCATTATCGCAAACGAAATGAACCGTGCAATGGTGTGCCCGCCCAATGATGACTCGCCATAGAAGATGTATGGCAGTATCGCAACGATTCCAATACCATGATTCACCAGCACATAAATGCCGAGGCCAACGAGTATGATCCTTGCCAATTTATGCAAATCGCTCATTTGAAAAGTCCTCAATGTTGTCTCAAATCTCTTTCCCGTTCATCTCTAGTCTTCCGAAGACGCCAAGTAGTATTTGTCCATCTGCCATCGCACAAACCGCGGAGCCCCTAAAACGAGATAGATTCCCAAAGCGGTCTTGCACAGGTTGACAATCAGCCGAACCCAGGTCGAGACCGCCATATAGAAAACCTTATCTACGTGCTTATAAACGATCATATTGACAATTATTTTCGGTGCGACCACGATAAATGCGGCCGCTCTGACAAGAATCTCAATCCTGCATCCAAGAATGAGCAGACCGCACAAGACCAGAACCACGCGAAATCCGCCCACCGCCGCCATGCTGCTTGCCAGATGTGCATCTTCATCTTCGGCCCCAATCATTCTCTCCATCCACGCATCCGACCAAAACAACATGCGACAGGCCAGGAAAGATAGAAGCAGAAATATCCCAAAGACATAAAAGGTCGGCCACCATGTGTCTTTTGGAGAACCCATGAGCCAGAAATAGCTTACCGACTCGATGAAGATGAAAACTCCCAACATCGTAAGGGTCAGCCGTGCCATCAAGTGCATTCTGGTCATCGCAACGCCTCCAATCTGATATACGAGACAGTATAATTCTATCTGTTACGAAACGGGCGTCCATAATATTTTGGAGTTTTTCGGCACATACTTTCTCCGGTGTTTGGAGCGTTGACATCACTGGCTGGGATGCTTTATAGTAGCAATAAATGGATTCATCGTTGCATTAGAGGTTTGGCCGAAACTATGAGCACCGTTTATACTGAAAGTTTGAACAAACTCATCGAGGAGTTTGGGAGGCTGCCGGGGATTGGGCCTAAGAGTGCCGAGCGGCTGGCGTTTCATATCTTGAAGGCAGGGCCGGCCGAGGCGCTGGGCTTAGCTGAGGCGATTCGGGCGGTCAAGGATAAGATCAAACGCTGCGAAGTCTGCTACAACTTCTCGGAAGCGGCGGTTTGTGGGATCTGCTCGGATCCCGGGCGGGACAAGAGCCTCATCTGCGTCGTCGAGCAGCCGAAGGACCTGATCAGCCTCGAAAAAACCGGGGCCTGCAAGTGGGTCTATCACGTCCTCGGCGGCCACATCGCACCTTTGGACGGCATCGAGCCGAGCGACCTGACTATCGACAAGCTCGTTGAGCGGGTCCGCACGTCCGACGTAAAGGAAGTGATTATGGCAACCAACCCAAATTTGGAAGGCGATGGCACCGCCCTCTATATAAGCTCGCTCCTTCGGCCCCTCGGCGTCAAAATCACCCGCCTGGCAAGAGGCCTACCAAGCGGCTCGACCATCGAATACGCATCCGGCAAAATACTAACCGATGCAATCATCGGCAGACGGGAATTGGAATAGTGCGCACCGACAACACAACCCACGGACGTTACCACCTCCAACGATACGCTTGTCATTCCTGCGCAAGCAGGAATCCATATTCAGCCCCCGGTTTCACCGGGGGTTCCCTGCCTCAACCGTTGAACTGTATCAGACTTTAGGAGGTCCGCACACTATGGCCAAAAAAGGACCGGTGAAAGTTGGAATAATCGGCTCGCAGTTTCAGGCCCATTGTCACGCCGAGGCCTTCAAGGCGATTCCCGACGCCGCCCAGGTTGTCGCGGTGGCGTCGCCCACGCCCGGCAACGCCGAGAAGCTCGCCGCCGAGTACGACATCGGCCGCGTCTTCACCGACTACAAACAAATGCTGCTCGAAGAAGATATCGAGATGGTGACAATCACCGCCCCGAACTACCTGCACGCGCAAATGACAATCGATATCGCAAACGCCGGCAAGCACGTCGTCTGCGAAAAGCCCCTGTGCATGACCCTCGAAGAGGCCGATCTGATGATCGAGACCTGCAAGAAAAAGGGCGTGCTGCTGTTGTACGCCGAGGAGCTGTTCTTCACGCCGAAATATGTCAAGGCCAAAGAGATGGCCGACCAGGGAGCGTTCGGCAAGGTCTATATGGTCAAGCAGAGCGAGAAGCACTTCGGCCCGCACGCAGCCTGGTTCTGGGACGTCGAAAAATCCGGCGGCGGTGTCTTTATGGACATGGGCTGTCACGGAATCGCCTTTTGCCACTGGTTCCTCGATCGCCCGAAAATCAAGAGCGTCTATTGCCAGATGGGTACGTATGTCCACGCTGAGAAGACCAAAGGCGAGGACAACTCCGTTTGCGTCATCGAATTTGACAAGGATGCCGTCGGCCTCGTGGAAAATAGCTGGGCCCGCCGGGGCGGTATGGACGACCGCATCGAGGTCCACGGCGACTCCGGCGTCACCTACGCCAACCTGCACATGGGCAACGCGCTTCCCACATTCAGCGAACCCGGCTACGGCTACGCCGTCGAAAAGGCGCCATCGACCAAGGGCTGGAGCTATCCCGTTTTCGAGGAACTCTGGAACTACGGCATCCCGCAGGAAATGCGCCACTTCGCCCGCTGCGTACGCGGCGCCGAAGAGCCGATCGCCAGCGGCGAAGACGGGCGAGTCGTACAGGAAGCCCTCTACGCCGGCTACCAGTCCGCCGCCACAGGCCAAAAGGTCGAGCTGCCCTTCCGACCAAAAAACGTCAAGACACCAATTGA
>JAGMDR010000191.1 GCA_023128595.1 Planctomycetota bacterium
GGGTCAGGTAGTTAGGTCGTCTTTAATAGGGTGACGGTCCCTAATTACCACAGACATGATCTTCTTGAACAGTCCCGCGGTCCCTCATTAGTGAGTTAGTGGGGATTATGGGTTGCTTGGCCTTCCGGGAGCGTTGCATCATCAAATTCGTCAGGATGCAACTTCTTGTAGTGGACGATATAGGGCCGGTGTCGCTGGAACAAAGCCATAAGCACATACACTCTGTCTCGCCGTACTCGCCCGGTGGATAGGTCTACCGAATAGCTCAGCGCGACCAAGATGTGATCGTCCTTTTCGCTCACCCAATTTTCCTGCCTCCATTTAATAGGGCACTCACGGTATTTCTTCTTGTACGAGGGAATACTATCTAACGCCTCAGAGCCCAGGTATGGAGGGATAGAGAGCGGCGCTCGGGTCGGAGACTTTGGGTTCAACAGGTCATATCTAAGCCGTTGCCACCCATTTGAACCGAGGTGCTTCTCGACGAATCTATAGGTATCATTCGATGGGTAGGGGTCGTCGACGACGAAGTTCAGACCATACGTATGTTCTCTCCGCCGAGAATTTAAGGGTGTCGAGTGGTCAATCAACTCGGCATGCGGCGGTGGAATCAGGATTTCCGGAAAGTTCTCTGGGCGAATTGGATGTGGCTGATATGCCCCTCTCCTCAAAGGCAGATACCAAGTCCCGACCACACAAAGAAGAAGAATCGGAATTGCGATAGCTAACCTGCGCTTTGTCTGCTTTTTCATTTTGACCCTTTCGCACAGTCCAAGGCCTTGTTCAAATCCTCTCGTAATAGTTCTCACATCCTGGCCGTAGCAGCGATAGGCATCTCACAGAAACACTCTCTTCGACCACGACCCATTTTAAACTGACTGGTGACTAACGACAGTCACCCATTTTCCTTCTCTATCTTGACTTTCTCGCTCGTCTAAGAGAGCCGTTATCGAGTATATCGACCCTTGAAGCCGTAAACAAGTAGGGATTTCCATAATCTGATTTTCCGTCCGGGTCGTCTGCGAAGTTCGGCTCAAGGATATGGCAGTTGCCGTAGGCATCACCGTGGCGGCGACGGCTAAACGGGACGGTTCAGGTTCGGATTAAGGAATGGGTAAATATGACTTGACGAATCAGGCGTGATTGAATAGTCTTAACGGTTTGGTTTGGGGGTGTATTCTGGAGTTTTTATTGTGGAAGCGGCTATTGCAAAAGCCGGTGCTTTGATTGAGGCGATGGGGTATATTCGGGGCTTTGCCGGGCGTATTGTGGTTGTTAAGCTCGGCGGGAGCGTTCTGGACGATACCTCTCTGCAAAAGAAGCTGCTGACCGATATTGCCTTTATGGCTACGGTCGGGATGCGGCCGATCATCGTTCACGGGGGCGGCAAGGCGATTACGCGGGCGATGAGCGAAGCGGGGATTGAGCCTGTGTGGGTGCAGGGTCGGCGATATACTGATGAGCGGACGCTGACGATAGCCGAGCATACGTTGGTGCATAAGGTCAATACCCCAATCTGCGAGATGCTCAGCGAATTGGGGTGCGAGCCGATGGGGCTGCATTCGCTGAGTAGTTGCGTACTGTTTGCCGAGTTGTTGAGATTGGCGGGCGAAGACGGGCGTAAGCTGGATATCGGGTTTGTGGGGCAGGTTACGAAAGTGAACGGCGAGTTGCTCAAGAAGCTGTGCGCCGATGGGACGATACCGGTAATTGCGTCGGTGGCCAAAGACAAGGCCGGCGGCAAGCTCAACGTCAACGCCGATAGTGCGGCGGGTATGGTGGCGGCCGAGGTCGCCGCCGAGAAGCTGGTTATGGTCAGCGATACGCACGGAATACGAAGGGATATTGACGATCCGGATAGCTGGATATCGAGCTTGAACGAGAAGCAGATTAAGGAGATGATTGAGGCAGGCATAATCACGGACGCGATGTTTCCAAAGGTCGAGGCGTGCCTTACGGCGTTGGCGGCCGGGGTCAAGAAGGCGCATATTATCGACGGGCGGATCGCGCACTCGCTGCTGCTGGAGATTTATACCGATAAGGGGATTGGGACGGAAATTGTAAGAAATTGAGATTGCCGCGTCCGCCTGCGGCGGACTCCTAAGAAAATAGCCGGTTCTTGTAGTCTGAGGATTGAGATTGCCGCAGTCGCTGCGCTCCTTCGCAATG
>JAGMDR010000192.1 GCA_023128595.1 Planctomycetota bacterium
GGAACACTACGCCGAGAGTGTCTGGATCATATGATCATTCTCAACGAAAAGCATTTGCATAGCGTGCTGGACGAATACATCAATAATTATTACAACGTCAGCAGAACGCATATGTCGCTTGAGAAAGACTCACCTGTCCATTGCCCTGTTCAGGCCAATGGAAAGATTGTAAGCAAGCCAATTCTTGGCGGATTGCATCACGTCTATAGCCGGGTTGCTTAGGCTGAAAATCTGAAACAGAATTTTGAGCTGATTGCAAAGCAAGGAAGATAAGGTCTGCGCCGATTGCGACATGTTTGTCAAAGCTCTGACTTTGCCGGAAATCACTCTTCCTGAAACTGTCAATATTCAGTCTTCAATGAGCTAGCTTCCATTTCAAAAACTCGCGACTCAAACGTTTTTGCCTTCATTCCTATTTTTGCGTAGGACAACGAAGCTTGGCTGATAAGTCGTAACAAGGATGCCTCAAAAGAAATCTGTGACAACAGAGATTTTAGTATTTGACTTTGAACTCTTCATAGGTGACCGTCACCGGTTGGTGAGTGGCTGTGAGGGTACTATAAGGTACCCATGAAAAGGCATATGTATTTCAAATCTTTGGATGTATTGCCGATCATATGAAACATACTTGTGGGTCAGGCCCCACTTCAGTGCTTCCAAGGGACCTGCATCTGTATCTATTGAACGATCAAGGCCCGGTGCAGGTGGTCCATATTTGATGTGCGATTTAATTTCAAAATTGATGCCGTCTTCAGCCCATTGGATGGTATTCCTTTCAGGACCGTCAGTGATTATCAACGCACCGATTCCACCCCTGTACGGCCAGACGCATACCTCATGGCCACTATTGGTGATCGGATTGTATTCAGATTTGACGTATGGACCTGTCACTTTGTCGGCAATCGCTACACCCCATCGAATCTCTCGTCCTCCGAAAGTCTTACGCTCTCCCATCCGTTCACCTTTGTAGTAAAGGTAGAACTTTTTCCTGTAATATAATAGTGTAGGATCGTGTACTTTGTGGCTGTCAAAGTCTCCTTGTTTTTTCACTTTAAACCTGTTGTCCTCCTCACCTAACCATTCACCATTATCAGACGGTGATAAAATAGGAGCATCAAGCTTTTTGAAAGGACCACCGGGAGAATCGGCAATGGCCATACCTACTTGATTCTTCACTCGGTTGGCATAAGGTGCCTTAACAGTTTGATAGACTAGGTAATATTTTCCTTCATGCACTAATACTTCCGGCGTAAATACAGATCGGTCATCATAAGCACGTGCCGGGCCTCTGCCTACAGCCAATCCCTGTTCTTTCCATTCCCAACCGTCTTTTGATGTGGCATACCAGATTTCAGACTTGTCCCAGGGGAAAACCTTTTTCTCTGGATCTCCCGTGCCGAAGCCATATGTTTTACCTGTTGATCTCGTGTAATACACATAATAGGTGCCATTTACCGTAATCACTGCACTTGGGTCTCTACGAGTTACACCATCTTCGTATTTGAAATCCCCTTTTAAGTCATGCACTTTGAATTCGCAATACCACTCTGGCCCTTGATCGTAGTTCCTTTCTATTGCACGCTTTGATGCCGCACTCAACTTATCTTTATTGGAAATGGCAAGGTGGTCATACACTTCGTCGCTGAGTTCTTTCTGAGAAATAGACTGATTGCACCCTATGAGTATTATCGAAAGGAACAATGCAGATAACAATGTCATGGTTCTATCTGTATTCATCATATCTACCTGTCCAGACTATCCGGTTAGTCGGGCAAGTTATTCTACATCTTCAAAAGGTCTCTGTCAAACTGAGGCAGCAGCGTTAGAGCGACTGTTCTACTCTACGATTTGCCAGCATACTCTTTTTCGTGTAACATGGTCCATCAGAATGAAGAAGATAGAAGCCAAGCCAAGCAGGATGGTGGTCGAGATGAAAAACCTTAAAGGCAAGACGTTGGATAAGTCGGTATATCTGACCGTTAATAGCATTTCGTATAAGCCGAAATTACTCTCAAATATCGGAGGTAAGAAATGGAAAACACGAAGAAGGACAAGACCAGAATGCTGCTATACGGTCTTATGATTCTCTTGTGCTCAGCAATTGCCATGCAAGTGTTTGCCCAAGATCGTAGTACGAAACAAGTGAAGCCATCTGCCAAAGGGTGGGAACACCTTGCACTCACAAATGTCATAGGTGAAACACCTAAGAATGAGTTGGCAAGTAGCATTAACAAGCTTGGGCGAGAAGGATGGGAACTGCTTTCCGTGGGAAACGTCACTGAATCAGGAACAACTACCAAGACTGTCTTTTACTTCAAGAGACCGCTTTGACGACAGCCGAGTTTCTTTCGGGACAGGCGATTCTGAAATAGGCAACAACATTGTGGGGACATAAGGATTCTTCCTATGGCCTAAAAGAGCAGATCACCAACAGTGTAATTGCCTGCTTTTCCGAATCCGTGAGTCGGGGATGAGTGGTCCAATCATCCTGTTGGAAACAGGCCATATCCAACTGTCTGTATCCCTTGCTCCTACCAGGAAATGGTGGTATTCTGTTGGGGAGCATTTGGGAGCAGTGCTATGGAGAATGGGCGGAATAGAGACCTTAAAGTTATATTTGTTAAGCGTTAAATGGGAACTGTAAGATAAAATGATATCACGCATTTTTTACTGTATAATCAATTTTAGACGCCTCAGTAAGGAGTACATTCATGAATCGCATTCAAAGAACTCTTGCCACGATTGCCGTCATGTTGGCAGTCGTTATTAGCAGCTGTTCAAGTGATAGAGGAGCCGGTGAGAAACAAGACTCAGACAGATCCACGACGACTCGGAGCGAACATGATCGCGATGGTGGTGAACACGGTGGAGAGGGCTACAGCGAACACGACCGAGACGGCGATGCCCATCATGGCGAGGAAGGAGAAGAATCAGGCACTGAACTTGCCCTGAACGAGAGCTACGATGAGGTCCGAAACGGTGTCCGGCTAATCTTGGCCTACGACGTGCAAAGCAATTCCTTCAACGGCACGGTGGAGAACACCACTGACAAAACCTTGAAACGAGTTCGAGTTGAAGTTCACTTGTCAAACGGAAAAGAACTCGGCCCAACAACTCCGGCTGACCTCGCTCCCGGTGAAAGAAGAGAAGTCAAATTAAAGGCAACGAACAAGGACTTTGACAGGTGGGTCGCCCATCCTGAAGTCGGAATCGGCGAACATGGTAGCGGTGAAGGACACGGTGAGCATGATCGAGAAGGCCGAGGCGAACACAAATAGACACACAAAGAAGGGGTTTCCGATTAAGACCGTAAACGCCGCCCAACAAAGTGATGCACCGTTAAGATTCTTTATACCGGGAGTGTGTTGTTTATCTATATTTACTGTATTTAGTGACCACAAAAGGATAAAGTATCCTGATGACATCCATGTCGAGATGTAGCTCAAACAGGGGGTAGGAAGCAAGGAAACTCTCTGGGCCATCTGTCCATTTCGTCATGGCGTACGGGAATTACAACAGTCAGAGGCGTTGAAGTCGAACCGCATATTATGCTATTATTGAGGCCGTGGCGTGCGGGAGTGCTGTTTATGACGTCATCTGGGAAATGTCGGTTGCTATAATACCCTGGGGTCTAATGAAAGGCTGCTTTCACAATGAATCTGTCGTCGAAAGGGCTGTTTTTGGCCAATTCCTACGATGGCACAAAATCAAACTTACACATAATACTTGACGCTATCTTTGACCACCCGCCTCTTGACTATGCGGGGTGACCATGCTATAATACATCATAAGGTAAGGTATTTTCGACACACGACATGGGTAAGATCAGCCTTATTGGGTGATGACTCCAATGAATTCCAAGAAGCTCTTGGTCAGCATTTTCTGCTGCTTCGTTCCGACAGCGAGTCATATACTGTGCGCCGCAACAATTATCGGTCCACTTGATGACCCCGGCAGCCTGAAGAAGTGGCACAAGGTAGAGATAACTTTTGACGGACCGCACGCGAACGAAACAAACGCGTCCACCTTTACAGATAACCGCCTGGACGTCACACTTACCCGCCCCGGCGGGTCGAGTTTCACTGTGCCGGGTTTCTTTGCCGCCGACGGCGATGCGGCCGATTCCAGTGCCGGGTCCGGCAATAAGTGGCGCGTTCGCCTGTGCCCGGATGAGGTAGGGAGGTGGCAGTATCAAGTCTCGTTCAGGACGGGATCGGGCGTGGCATATCCGACGAACCCGAGCGGCACTGCGTGGGCGCCTCTGCACGGAACGATGGGCTTGTTCGATGTTGGTCCCAGCGACAAAGACCCGTCCGGCAGAGACCATCGCGGCAAGGGTATGTTGTTCTACGTGGGCAAACACCATACGCAGTTCGGCGAGAGCGGCGAGTACTGGATTATGGGCGGCCCGGGGAGCCCTGAAGATATCATGGGTTTCGAGGAATTCGACAATACGGGCGGTCACAACTGGAATGGGCACAGCGGTGACTACGATGCGAGCGATGCGGCCGCCTACGCCTGGAAAGGCGGCAGAGGCAAGAACCTCCTCGGGGCCATCAAATACGCCTCCGGCGAGGGGATGAACAGCCTTTATATCATCCTTCTTACCGCGCCCCAGGGCGATACCAAAACGAGCTTTCCCTGGATCAGTACGGCTTCCGGAGATCGCCAGAAATATGACGTCTCCAAGCTGGAACAATGGGAGAGAGTCTTTAGCTACATGGACAAGAAGGGCATCAACCTGCATCTGTTCTTCTCGGAAACAGAGAACGACAGCATGATCTGCGGCAATTTCGGCACGTGCAACAAGCTGAAGCTCTACTACCGTGAGCTGGTCGCCCGCTTTAGCCACCACCACGGGGTTCTCTGGGACATCGGCGAGGAATACGATGGAAGCTGCAATGATATCAAGAGTAAGGCCGATTACATCCGGGCCATCGATCCGTATAACCATCCCATCACCTGCCACACTCATAGCAACAGGGTAAGCAATAGGTACAGTTGTCTCTTCGAACATCCAACCATCGAGGCCACTTCCAATCAGCATAACTGCGATAATGTTAAGGCCAACACGCAATACTGCAGAGACAACTCCGCCGCCGCGGGACCGCCATACTGTGTCTACAGCACCGAGACTCGCGATCCTCTTTGCCGATGCAGCGGCACCAACAACATGAATAAGGCCAGGAGACTGGCGCTCTGGGGCAATCTGATGGGTGGCGGGGCCGGCATCGAATGGTACTTCGGCTACGCCAGTGGCGGCTGGAACGACATCAACTGCAACGACTGGCACATTGCGCACTGTGTCTGGGACGACACAAAGCACGCGCTGGACTTCTTCATGGCCCGTGGCCAGCCGGACCGAAGGCCTGTTCCCTTCCAAAACATGTCTAACGCCGATGGTCGGGTCACAGGCACCGGCAACTGGTGTCTTTACGGACGGGATGATGACGGCAAGCCCTGTCTCGTCATCTACATGGATAACGGCGGCAGCACATCCGTCAATGCGCCGGCTGCTCAGAAATATAAGGTAGGCTGGATGAGCGCCAAGACCGGGGCCTGGCAGTACCGGAGCGACGTCAATAACCATCCGGGCGGGAACATTAACTTCAGCACACCGAGCGCAGACGAATGGGCACTGTTGCTTTATGATTGGTCTGCGGAGAAGGACCCGCCCACGCCGGATCCGGCCCAGTGGGATACTGTGCCGACAGCCACCAGCGAGTGGGAAATCGCAATGATGGCGGTTGAAGGTATGGATGCCCAGAGCCCGCCGGTCGAGTACTACTTCGAGGAGCTCTCGGGTAACTGCCACAGCGATGACAGCGGATGGCAGACGGGTCCTGTCTATGTCGATGCCAACCTCGCCCCCGGTACGCAATATACCTACAGAGTCAAGATGCGTGACCAGGCGGGCAACGAGGCTGCATGGTCGCCGCAGGCAAGTGCAACTACGCTGGGCGTCTCCGACCCTGACCCGCCCAGCCCGGATCCGGCCCAGTTCAACGAACCGCCTCATAATACCGGCGAACAGGCGATTAGAATGTCGGCCGTTGAGGGTACTGATCTCAATGGTCCGGTGGAGTACTACTTCGAGGAGACCAGCGGCAATCCGGGCGGATCGAGCAGCGGCTGGCAGACCGACCCGATATACACAGACACCGACCTGCAAGCCGCAACGCAGTATAGCTACACAGTCAAGATGCGCGACGCGGTCTGTAACGAATCTCGACCTTCGGATACCACCATTGCCTGCACGCGGCCCGATACTGTAGACATTGTCGCTGATGCCAGGATAAACGGACTCGACCTTGAAAAGATGCTTTCACACTGGCTGGAAGACAACTGCTGTACTGCCGATTTGTGTGAATACAGCGACCTTGACGCAAACGGCCGGATTGGTTTTGGTGATTATGCCATTCTCGCAGAGAATTGGCTGGCGGTCCTGGGGCCCCAGACTATCGAACTCACGTTCAGGCCCATTGATGACGCCTACCTGCAGGATTCGACCGGGTACAACAATCAGCAGCTCAAGGTTCAGCCAAGCGGCCCGGCCCGTATAGCCTACCTGAAGTTCGACGTCGCCGGTCTTCCCTATGGCTATGACGTTACCAATGTCGAGGTTAAGCTTACCGAAAACGGCGACACGGGCAACGGCACACTGCGGTTCTACAGAGGCTCGCACAATGACTGGGCGGAGGAAACAATATCAGCCGGCAACGCCCCGGATGTTGAAGATCAGGTCGGCTCCCGCTCAGGCTCAGTTGGCGGCAATCAGACCATCACCGTTGACATAAGACCGCTGGTCACAGGAAACGGAATTTTCACGGTTATAATCAAGATGGATGCCGGGGGCAACGATATATGGTTCGGCTCCAAGGAAAGTCCAAAGGTGCCGAACTTGATCGTCACGGCCCGTAGGAAGGACTAACCAGCACAAGTCCGTCAGCGCCAAATGGCCTTGACCCGAAGAGATCCAAAATGGCACTACATCTCTCGTCGCGATGGCGGATCTCACTCCCCCGAAGGCCGGCCGTAGTCATACGCAGTGACCTCAAGCGAATCCATCTTGTTTGAGTGACCATCCACGAACAGGCAATTGAGGCGCTTGTTGTGCCGGTCGCGTGCTACTCGGCGCCCGGTGTCAGAACTGGGCAGATGCCTGCGGGCCCAGACATCAAGCCACTTTAGTTTGTCGCGCAGCGTGGCCGGGTCATCGTCCTTTCTTATGATTTGTATATGCGACCAACTGGCATGCCATTCATAGTCGGCTAAGTAGATCGTTGTCGTATGGCGTGGAAAGTCATCCAGGGTCGTTGCTCCTCGCTGCTCCGTGTCTGGGGTCGCCGTCCTCAAATCAAAGGCGTTTATTGCATAATCAACCGTCTGCTCTTTATCGGGATAGCTGGGGCAGTCATAAATCTCGACCTCGTGGTAGGCCGTGATATCATCGCTCAATCCGCCGATGTAGGGCATAAACAAAACGGCCCAGAGGCCGTCAGTCTCATCACGAGGCACCTTCCTGTTGTAGTCGTCGGCGTACATATGCATGGCCAAACCTATCTGTCTCAGATTGGCTAAACACCGCACTGCCTTGGCCTGCTTTTTGGCCCTGTTCAACGCGGGCAGCAAAATGGCCATCAGCAGCGCGATAATAGCTATGACGACCAGCAGCTCCACAAGAGTAAATGCTCGCGTGTGTTTTCTAAACGACATCTTCTATTTCCTTTATCGACAACAACAATAAGCCAATATCGACGTTCGAAACCATACAATAACTGTTCCGAGGCAAAAATGCAAGAACTTTTTGACCATTTGCCCAGTTCAGCCGGTTCGCAACGCACCAATTAGGCCGGACTCCCTGATAGAATCTCAGGGCAACCGCAGAAATCCACGCATAGCCGCAGTTTTTGCCTGGAACTGCACGAAATAGCTTGCAGGACCACCTCCGTATGATGTAAACTACCGCGAAATGTCAATACAATTTAGGGTCTCTTTAAGAAAGGAGTATACTATGGTTCAACATACTAAGAATCGACTGTCTGCTGTCTGTCTGGTAATAGCCACAGTTGGCTGGTGTCAGGCTGTCCTGGCCGGGCAAATCAGCGGAGAGCTCAAGAAGTGGCACAAGGTTACGCTAACGTTCGACGGACCTAAGACCGGTGAAACGGCCGATCCCAACCCGTTCTTGTACTATCGCCTTAATGTCACATTTACGCACAAAACGACGGGCAAATCCCATCTCGTACCCGGCTATTTTGCTGCTGACGGCAACGCGGCCAATACAAGCGCCGATGCCGGCAACAAATGGCGGGTTCATTTCGCACCGGACCAGACCGGCGAGTGGAATTACAAAGTCTCATTCAGAAAGGGTGAGAATGCCGCAGTCAGTGAGAGCAAGGCTGCCGGTGAAAGTGCCCGCTTTATGGACGGCGAAACCGGGTCCTTCAAGATTGCACCCACCGACAAGACAGGTCGTGACTTTCGTGGCAAGGGTATGCTTGAGTATGTGGGCAAGCATCATCTGCGGTTTGCCGAGACCGGGGAGTATTTCCTAAAGTGTGGCGCCGACGCCCCGGAGAACTTCCTCGCCTATAAGGAATTCGACGGTGACTTCAAGACGGACGGTCAGAAGGACAACCTCGTCAAGGACTGGGGCCCGCATATCAAGGACTGGAAGAAAGGCGATCCCACCTGGCAAAACGGCAAGGGTAAGGGTATCATCGGCGCGGTCAACTACCTGGCCTCGCAGGGCATGAACGTTTTCTCATTCTTGCCCATGAACATCGGCGGCGACGACCGCAACGTCTTTCCATACCTCAACTACAATGAACGCGAACGTATGGACTGTTCGCGGCTCGACCAGTGGGAGATCGTCTTCGAGCATGCCGACAAGCTCGGCATGTACCTGCACTTCAAGACGCTCGAAACCGAGAATGAGCTGCTGCTGGACAAGGGCGACCTGGGCGTCGAGCGAAAACTGTACTACCGAGAGCTGATCGCGCGTTTCAGCCACCACCTGGCCTTGAACTGGAATCTCGGCGAGGAGATCAATAACGCCACCACGGCGCAGAAGGTGGCCTGGGCAAATTACTTCTGGACTCACGACCCATATCAGCACCACATCGTGAACCACAACGGCGCCAACCATTACGACATGCTCGGTAATGCATCGAAGCTGACGGGCTTTTCGCTGCAAACCGGCAAGAGCGATTTTAGCCAGGTCCACAGCCAGACCAAGAACTACATCGACAGGTCAGTCGCCGCCGGAAAGCCATGGGTTGTGGCCTGCGACGAGCCGGGTGATGCCAGCCACGCCCTGATTACCGACGCCGAAGACCCTACCCGCGACAACGCCCGCAAGAACGGCCTGTGGGGAAACATCATGGCCGGCGGCGCGGGCCTCGAATGGTACTTCGGCTACAAGCACCCCCACAGTGACCTGACGTGCCAGGACTACCGCACGCGCGAGAAGATGTGGAACCAATGCCGCTACGCGCTGGAATTCTTCAAGAAATACGAAATCCCGTTCTGGGACATGAAGTGCGAAGATGAGATGACCGCGAGCACGGACGATTACGTGCTCTGCAAGGCCGGCGAACTGTATCTGGTCTACCTCAAGCACGGCGGCAAGATCAAGCTCGACGTCACATCGGGCAAATTCGATTACGGCTGGTTCAATCCGCGGACCGGCAATGGTCTCGACGGCCTGCTGAAGAAGGGTTCGGCCAACGGCAGGATCGAGTTGACGGCCCCGGATAAGAACGACTGGTTGCTGGTGATAAAGGGCAAGGGCAAACTGACTCTGGCGGCCGACAGTCCGCCACCGGCTCCCGTCGCCGCGGCATTGCCGACTCCCGAAGGCTCGGTCGTCCTCAGGGCCATCGAACACTTCAAGATCGCCGCGGGAGGCGGCTTCGTGGGCGCATACAAAGACAACGGCCACAACGCGCTGGCGATTAACCCGGACGATCATAAGGACAAATTCGCCGCCGCCGAGGCGACCTTCACGGGCAAAGCGGGCAAATACGATGTCACGTTGACCACCATGGCCGAAACCGACGGCGAATCTACCTACAAACTCATCATCGACGGGAAGCTCGTCGGACAGTTCACCAATCCGAAGACGGCCCAGGACTACAAACCGACGCTCAAGACATGGAACGATGTGACAGTCGGCAAGAACGCCGGGATTCGTGTCGAGTTCAACAGCGCGACCAACAGCACCACTCAGCAGGGCAGCCGCAAAGGCTATTCCCGTGGACGCTGGCAGTCGCTTACGTTCACGCCCGCGGGAGCATCGGTCAAACTCGCGGTCGAGAAACCGAAAGCTGCAAAGGCCGCAACTGCGAAACCGGCGCCGGTCGTCGAAGAACGTGACATAGAAGCCATTACGGCAGGCGATGTGGTTGTCTTCGAGGAGAAGAACGGCTTGGTCGTTGGCGAGGCAGAGAACTTCGCCGCTCAGATGAAAACCGATATCAGAAAATGGCACGTCACGACCAAGCCCCAGACGCCGAACATCACTGCCGACGGCGACGGCA